>JAEZGT010000319.1 GCA_023416875.1 Pseudomonadota bacterium | reverse complement strand
TTGGTGGAAACCGCCCAGGACATAGTGGACGAACTGCAGGGCTTCCTGTCGATGAAATGGCAGGAGCTACAGGATCCGGCGCGCACCGCTCTGCAGGGCGCAGGTGAGCTGGTGGAAAACGAACACGAAGAGCGCATTCTCGCAGAATTGGGTTACGACCCCATTACCCTGGATACCTTGGTCGAACGCACGGGCCTTGGGGCCGGTGAGCTTATGGCAGCACTGCTCACCATGGAGCTGCGCGGCCTTGTCGGCAATATGGGCAACGGCTACGCGCGCTCACTGCCGGCAGCAAGAGGCCTAGACTTGTCCCTCAAGATCAACTGAGGTACTTTTCCCCGCTTTCCGCGCCACCATCAGGTGGTCCTTGCCGAGGCAGTGGGACATTGAATTATCGATTTCATCCAGCCATAGGTCGCGCTGCTCGTCATTTGGCGTCGGGGGGTGTCCTGGCCTATCCGACCGAAGGTGTGTGGGGTTTGGGCGCCGATCCGCGCAATCGCCACGCCGTTGAGAAAATTCTCGAACTCAAGAAACGACCGGTAAGCAAAGGTGTGATTCTGGTCGCCGCCGCTGCGGAGCAATTCGAATTTATTCTCCGCCATTTGAAGCCGGATCAGCGCGCAGTGCTGGACGCCAGTTGGCCCGGCCCCAACACTTGGCTGGTGCCTCATCATGGCGAAGTGCCTTATTGGATCTGCGGCGAGCACACCACTGTCGCCCTGCGGGTCAGTGCCCATCCAGTGGTGCGCGCGCTGTGCCAGCTGGCAGGCCCGCTGGTTTCGACTTCCGCCAATCCCCAGGGCTTGCCGCCCGCGCGCAGCGCTCTGAAGGCGCGCTTTTATTTCGGTGACCAGGTGGAATACGCGCCGGGACAGGTCAACCGCAACGCTAAGCCCAGTACCATCCGGGATTTAGTCACCGGCGCGTTGGTGCGCGCCTGAAATCGTCAACGAGAATCCCTATGAGCCAACCTGATAAACAAGCGGTTAAAGACTATTTAATGGACTTGCAAGACCGCATCTGCGCAGCTCTGGCCGCAACCGACGGCGAAAAATCCTTTGTCGAGGATTCGTGGACCCGTGAAGAGGGCGGCGGCGGTCGCTCGCGGGTGTTGGCGGAAGGTGCGGTATTTGAAAAAGGCGGCGTCAATTTTTCCCATGTGATGGGCGCGCGCATGCCGGCTTCCGCTACTGCCCATCGGCCAGAGCTGGCTGGGCGCAGTTTTGAGGCCATGGGCGTGTCCCTGGTAATGCATCCGCGCAACCCCTATGTGCCCACCAGTCATGCCAATGTGCGATTTTTTATTGCGGAGAAAGAGGGCGAGCTGCCCGTCTGGTGGTTTGGCGGCGGTTACGATCTGACCCCTTACTACGGCTTTGACGATGACTGCGCTCACTGGCACCGAGTCGCTGCGGGTGCGTGTCAGCCTTTTGGCAGCGATGTGTATTCCAAATATAAACGCTGGTGCGACGACTATTTTTTCCTCAAGCATCGCAATGAACCCCGCGGAGTCGGCGGCCTGTTTTTCGACGATCTGAACGAACCGGGCTTCACCGACAGCTTTGCTTTTATGCGCGCCGTGGGAGACAGCTATATTGACGCCTATATCCCCATTGTTAAGCGTCGCTTCCAAATACCTTTCGGCGAACGCGAGCGCCAATTTCAACTGTACCGCCGCGGCCGCTATGTGGAATTTAATTTGGTCTATGACCGTGGCACCCTCTTTGGCCTGCAAACCGGGGGTCGCACAGAATCCATACTGATGTCACTGCCACCCCTGGTGCGCTGGGAATACGACTGGCAACCGGAACCTGGCACCCCTGAATACCGCCTGTACACCGACTATCTGCGAGCGCGGGAGTGGGTATAACTATGGATCGTTATGCGGTAGTCGGTAATCCCATTGCCCATTCCAAATCGCCGGTTATTCACCAGCTTTTCGCCGAACAAACCGGGCAGTCGCTGACGTATGACAAGCTCTTGGTCGAGCTGACGGCTTTTGATGAAGAAGTGACGAGCTTCTTTGCCCTCGGCGGTAGGGGTCTCAATGTGACTGTGCCGTTTAAGGAACAGGCCTACCGCTATGCCGATACCTTGACCGAGCGCGGGCGCCTCGCTGGCGCGGTCAATACGCTGGCGTTGCAAAACAATGGCACTGTTCTCGGCGATAACACCGACGGTTCCGGGCTGGTAGCGGATCTTCTCGCCCTGGGCTGGCCGTTGCGCGAACAGCGGATCCTGATTCTCGGCGCTGGCGGCGCCGTGCGTGGGATTGTTGGGCCGTTGCTGGCGCAGCACCCGCAATCGCTGCTGATCGCCAATCGCACCGTGGAAAAAGCGGGCGCCATCGCCCAGATATTTCCGGCGGGAGCGGTAAAGGTGTCGGGTTATGCGGAGCTGCGCGGCAACTTCGACCTTGTCATCAACGGCACCTCGGCCAGTCTCGCTGGCGAACTTCCACCTGTTCCAAATGGGTTGGTTGGTGCGGATTCTGCGGCCTACGACTTGATGTACGGGGCTGAACCTACCGCATTTTTGCGTTGGGCGGCGGAGCAGGGAGTAGGGCATAGAGCCGATGGCCTCGGCATGTTGGTAGAGCAGGCGGCGGAGGCGTTTTACCTGTGGCGAGGTGTGAGGCCGGAGACCCGGCCAGTGCTGGCAAAGCTGCGCGCCATGATCGCGGCAGCTTAAGTCATCTGGTTAAGAGTTGAGGTACTCGTTCTTCAACTTCACATAGTTCTGCGCGGAGTACTGGAAGAAACGCAATTCGCTGTCTTTCAGCGGCCGCGCTTGTTTGCAGGGACTGCCGACGTATAAAAAGCCGCTCTCTAGTCTCTTGCCCGGCGGCACCAGGGTTCCCGCGCCG
>JAEZGT010000220.1 GCA_023416875.1 Pseudomonadota bacterium | reverse complement strand
CATTGATATTGCGCTTAATGAGATTCGGCAGAGTGCGCGCGAGCAAGTATCCGTATTGCTGCGCTTGCTACGACTTGTGCGGCAGTTATTACCTGATACATCTTCTATATCTGTAAAAAAGCGTCTGTTGCATCATGCAAATTTAGTGATGGAGGAGTGCAAGCGCAGTGTTCCGGAGCCGGCGGACAGAGCTGAAGTGGAGAGTTCATATAAGAAGGTATTAGAAGTTGCCGCGGATTTTACCGACAACCATTCGTAATAAATTTCAGACGCCAACGACTTAGCGAGAAAAAGGGCAGCGTAATGAGTGTTGAGAGTGAAGTCGTAAAAGTTCTACTGCGATCGAGCAACGTCAAATGGAATTTTTCCAGTGATTTTGCCATGCGGCACTTCGTTAAAAACCGACGGCCGATTTTGGAGCGCAATCCGCGAGATTATTTTGGTCCCGAATATGATATTTCGCGGGAGGTTGTCGATGGCTTTGTGGTTTATCAGGTGCGTCCTGCTCATGAGAAGCCGAGAAGGCATATCTTATTTTTGCATGGCGGCGCCTATGTCAGCGTGATGAAGGGTGTGCATTGGGGGTTTCTGAGGCGCTTGATGGGGGACACTCCATGTCAAGTTACAGTGCCGCTTTACGGCTTGGCGCCTCGCTATCATTACAAAGATGCTTATGGTTTGTTGGATAAGGTTTATCAGAGTCTTTTGCTGCAGCATGATCCTAAGGAAGTGATCATTATGGGTGATTCCTGCGGTGGTGGATTGTCGTTGGGTTTTGCCCAGACATTGATGAGCAAAAATCTCCCGCAGCCAGGCGGCTTGGTGCTGTTGTCGCCATGGTTGGATATCACGCTGCAAAATCCCGCAGCTCGGACTATAGAGCCGCATGACCCGGTTTTAGCGGTACCGGGAAATCAGGAGGCGGGGAGAATGTGGTCCGATGGAGATAATCCACGTGCTCCCATGCTGAGCCCGTTGTATGGTGAGTTAACGGGGTTGCCGCCAATCCTGGCCATGATTGGCAGTTGCGATATATTAATGCCGGATGTGCGTTTGTTACACGAAAAGGCGCGAGCGCAAAATCACCCGTTCGAATATCGGGAATATCCCGGCATGTTCCACGTTTGGATGCTGTCGCCGATTCCGGAAGGGCGGCAAGCGGTGCGCGAAATTGCCGAATTTATCCGCGTGGACTGATTATTTCGTTCGCAATAAATATTTGGCGTGGGAACTCGAGCCCGCGCTAGGCAGGCTGCGAGTGCTCTGTAACGAGGGATTAATTTGCAGTTGCAGGAGTCTTGGATTTTGTTGTTCCGGTATTTTTAGAGCCATTCTCAAGAACGGCTTTCTGATCTACCTTGGTGTTAGCTTGAAGCTCGCGAGCCATTTCCAGGTGATGCTGAAGTTTTGGCAAAGTTTTTTTGGCAAAGGCTTTCAGTTCGGCATCCTTGGAATTGGCGGCTTTCTGAAATAATTCGATGGTTTGCTCGTGGGCCATCACTTGGTTGTTGGCGTAAGCTTCGTCAAATGATTGGCCATCGCGCTGCTTGAGTATTGTCGCCTTGGCTTTGTTCATCAGCTCGGGCTCATCCGAAATTTTCAATTTTTTGCTGCGGGCAATAGCCGCAAGTTCTTCGTTAGCTTTGGTGTGATCCGCAATCATGGTTTCCGCAAATTTGCGCACGGCTGGCGTGTTGGATTTGCTCAACGCCAGTTTGGCGGATTCAACCTCAGCCAAACCTTTGGCAGATGCTTCTTCAACAAAGTTACTAGCGTCGACAGTGTCGTCTGCCATCGCGAATGTGCAGGTAAATGCGGAGAAAGCCAACAGCGTATTAAGGCAAATTTTTTTTAGAGAAGTCATGTGTGCCACCATAATGTGATCAAAAGAATATGTATGCCGGCTTTCGCGGGCGACATGCACTAGCAATTCCTTGGCCACGCTTTGCATCTTGAGGTAATAGGCTCGTGCAGGTTTAACCATCAATAAGCTAATGCACCGGTTGGGTGAAATTAATGCGTTCACTGATGTAGATTTTTCAACAGGTGGTTTGTATTTATTAGTGGTTCGCTGTTTAACGCGGACGATGAATTCTGTCTGAGAAAAACATGTCGGAGGAGAATGAGCTAGAGGTTATACAGATTACTGATCCGCCAATTTTCGAGGCGATATCAATAAAGTTGAAATCGGAATTTGCGTTGCGAAAATTAGGTCGCAGGTGTTTGTGAGCCTCAATCAGGAGTCCAAAGGAGAGGTTCTAATACTCCTTGGCTGGCTCAAAAGAGGGATGATATTTCCCGCCAAAAAGCCCTTGACTTTGATTGGATGACTGGTAAAAATAGCGGCCCTTCGCCAGGGTCGTCTGGGGAATTTGGCTAGGTTGCGCAGCTGGTTAGGGCACGGCACTCATAATGCCGGGGTCGGGAGTTCAAGTCTCCCCCTAGCCACCATCCTTCTTATATATCTACATCTCCCTCTACTTCTGCGCTGTGTTTTGACGGTTGAGCTTGTTCCATCCGTATTCAATTACGTGGGATAAAACATATCCGGCGCCCAATCCCAGCATATTGGCCACAATGTCCTTCAAGTCTACCTGGCGCCCTGGCGCTAACCATTGGCCCGCCTCAATTAGCAGTGAGTAGGGGATTAGCATCAGCAATAGCACGCCGAGCTTCATGCGGCCCATCAAAGCGACACAGGCGGACAGCATCAGCAGCATGTTGCCGACGAAGTGCATGGTTTTATCGGTCGAGACGTGCGGAACATATTCGCCCGGCATTAGAGCCGCGCCGGCGAATATGGCAAGGGCGAGGATAAATTGTCCGAGACGTATATAAAGGAAGAGGCGGCTTTTTAGAAAGTCGTCGATGAAACTGATCATGCGTTAGTTGGGAATCCGTATTGCGAAACCGGCGCCGCCCAGCCTGGAGCGGAATATATCAATGCTTCCGCCATAGCTGCTGAGGATGTCCACAGCTACGGCTAAACCAATACCTTGCCCTGGTGTGGCAGTGTCTGCGCGGGTGCCGCGGGTCAATATAGTGCGCTGTACATCTGCCGCTACACCTGGGCCGTCATCTTCGATGATCAGTGCCAGATCGCGCCCTTGTTGCTGTGCCGAAATGGCGACGGAGTGTCGCCCGTACTTGCAGGCATTGTCAATTAAGTTACCCAGCAGTTCCATCAGGTCTGCCTCATCACCATGGAAATTGAGATTGTCGGCAACGTCCTGCTGAAACCGGATGGCTTTGCTCTGATAGACCTTCTGCATCGCCCTCACGAGCCTTTCAATTACCGGCTTCACCTGTATGGCGCTGCTTTGGCTGGCCTGGACCACCTGCGCGCTGGCGCGGCGCAATTGGTGGTCGACGATGGTGGACATGCGGGACACTTGTTCATCGATCAGGTGGGCCAGGCTTTCCGCAGACAGATTCTGTTTGTTTTCGAGCTGTCCGCGAATCACGGCGAGGGGGGTTTTTAAGCTATGTGCGAGGTCGGAAAGGGTGTTGCGGTAACGCTCGCGCTGGGCGCGCTCACTGCGCAACACGCGATTTAAGTTGTCTGTAACGGGCTGGATTTCCGCCGGATAGGCGCCCGGCAGCTGCTCCAGTCCTTCTTCCACTTTTTCGAGGTCAGCCGCCAGCTGGCGTAATGGAGACAGGCCCCATTTGGCCACCAGGGTCTGCACGATGACCAGCAGGAAAGCGAGGCCTCCCACCCATTTCCAGAGGCGCTTTTGATAAGCCTCCAGTT
>JAEZGT010000190.1 GCA_023416875.1 Pseudomonadota bacterium | reverse complement strand
TTGCACGAATCCACGTTAGGGGATTCCGTCACCACCACTTCGCTCTCGGCTTCGCCATACACGTCCACCACCGCGTTCAAACGCACGGCGGAATCCTCTTCGCGCTGGCGATGGGCAACCGGCTGGTCGGATTTTTTCAGGGTGAAGCGGAATGTCGAGCCCTTGTTCAATTCCGAATGCACGGAAATGGTTCCGCCGTGCAGTTCGATCAGATTTTTCGCGACTGCGAGGCCGAGGCCGGTGCCTTCGAATTCCCGCGCGGCATCGCCGCGCGCCTGGGTGAAGGAGTCAAAAATCGAACCGAGATCCGACTCGGGAATACCAATGCCGGTGTCCTCCACAAAAACCGTGACCCATTCATCGTCCCACTTGGCGAAAATTTTCACGTGACCGGTAAAGGTGAACTTGATGGCGTTGCCGATCAGGTTGTAGAGAATCTGCTGCAGGCGATCTTCATCCGCCATCACTGGCGGCATATCGTCCGGCAAATCGTTGATCAGGCGGATGGCTTTTTTGTCCGCCAGCGGCTGCGACATGATGCACACCGCATCGCAAACGTTGGCGAAATTGGTCGGCGCCAGGCGCAGCTCCATGCCGTGATTTTTGATTTTGGAGAAATCCAGAATGTCGTTGATCAGGTTCGATAGACGGCGGCCGCTGCCGGCGATCATCTTCAAATAATTGCGTACCTTCTCCGACATCTCCGCCGAGGGGTCGTCGATCAGGGATTCGGTGAGGCCGATAATGCCGTTAAGCGGCGTGCGCAGCTCGTGTGAGGTGTTGGCCAGAAATTCGTCTTTCAACTTATCGATGGCGCGCAAGTGGGCGACTTTTTGTTTTTGGAACTCTACTTTGCGGCGCTGTGATTGTACGAAGGCGTAAATAATGCCCAGCACCGCCAGCAGGTAAATGCCGTAGGCCCACCATGTGCGCCACGGCGGCGGCAGTACGGTAATGCGGATCGAGCGGCCGGCCTCGTTCCAGATGCCGTTGTTATTCGAGCCTTTGACCGTAAAGACATAGTCGCCGGGATTGAGGTTGGTGTAAGTGGCGCTGTGGTTGCGGCCGGCATTAATCCACTGATCGTCAAAGCCCTGCAGGCGGTAGGCGTATTGATTTGCGGCGGAATTGCGGTAACTCAGCGCGGCGAAGTGCAATGAGAACATCGACGTTTTGTAATCGAGCACCAGCTGGTCGGTGTACTGGATATTTTTCTCCAGCAGCGAGTCCGGTCCCAGAGCCACTTCCTGGTTGAATACCCGGAAGGAGGTGAACACCATGGGCGGCACCAGGGGGTTGTCGCGCACTTCGTCCGGGCGGAAGCGGGTGAGCCCCTTGGTGCTGCCGACGTACATATCGCCCTGGGGAGAAAAATAAATGGCGGGGCGGTTCATGATATTGCCCGCCAAGCCGTTCAAACGGTTGTAGTTGGTAAAGCGCTCGGTCGCCGGATCAAACCGGCTTAACCCGGCGAGGGTGTTGATCCAGAGGTAACCCTGGGCGTCTTCCCGCAACCCCATGATGGAGCCATTAGGCAGCCCCTGATCGGTGCTGTAGGTGCGGAAGCGGCCTTTGTCGCGATCAACCAGCAAGGCAAGCCCACTTTCCGTGCCCACCCATAAGCGCCCCTGGGAGTCTTCAAACACTGTTGCGACACTGTTGTGGGGGATACTGCCTGGATCGCCGGGCTGGTGCTGATAACGGGTGAAGGTCTGATCGGCTTCGTTAAAGCGGTTCAGGCCCTGCAGAGTCGCAATCCAGATCACCCCGTCGCGGTCCTCAATAATGGTGCGCATAAACCCGCCACTCAGCGCTCTTGGGTTTTTCAGATCGGGAGTGAAATGCGCGAAGGTGCCTTTGGAAGGATCGTAGAGATCCAGATCACCGGCCTCGGTACCAATCCAAAGCCGCCCTTTGCTGTCGCCAAGCAGCGACCAGATATAGGCGCTGCTGACGCTATTGGGGTCCGTCGGATCCGGCATAAAGCGTTTGAAGGTGCCGGTCTTGGGCTGGTACAGGCTCAAACCGCCCGACCAAGTGCCAAACCAGTAGCGCCCGTCGCGATCGCGGGTGATGGCCAACACTGCGTTGGCACCCAGGCTGTTTTTGTCGCCGGGCTGATGGCGAAACTGGCTGAAGCCACCGGTAGCCGGATCGAAGAGATTCAGGCCGCCCTCCGTCCCCACCCAGACTTTGCGCTCCGGGCCCTCTGCCACAGAGAGGATGGCGTCGTGGCTGATGCTGTCGAAGTCCTCTGGCGCGTGGGTGTAGACGGTGAAAATGCTGGCCGTATGGTCCGCGTAATCGACACCGGAGGGAAATAGAGCCACCCAATAATCCCCGGCGCTGTCCTCAAAAATTTCCCGCACTTGATCACTGGCGAGGGACGAGCTGTCGTAGGGGTCGTGTTGATAGCGCTGGAAAGCGTCCTCAGCGCGTTGATAGAGGTTCAGACCGCCGTGATCGGTCGCCACCCAAAGTTGTTGCTTACTGTCGACCAGCAGCTTCCACACGCGGTTATCGCTCAGGCTGGCCTCATCCTGGGGATTGTTCTGGTAATGCCTCGCACCGGACTGCTGATTAAAACGGTAGAGCCCATCGTCCGTGGCCACCCAGAGGGCGAGATCGGCATCTTCCACCAGGTCACGCACGCTCAGGCTGGAATCGTAAAAACCCGGCTGCTGGTCGTAGCTGAACAGGCTGAAACTCTGGTTGAGCGGATCGAAGATGTTCAGACCGCGCTGCGTGCCCACCCAGATAACCCCGTGAGAGTCCTGATACAGGGCGGTGATGCTGTTGCTGCTGAGGGTGCCGGCATTGTCGGGATCGTGGCGGAAATGCTGGAAGGTGTTGCTGCTCGGATCGAAGCGGTCGAGGCCTTGACGCGTGCCCACCCAGAGCTTGCCGTCGCGATCCTCCATCAGGGTGTAGACATCATTGCTGATCAGGCTGTCGGGCTGGTCCGGGTGGTTGAGATAGCGCTCAAAAGACTGCGTCTCGGGAATGAAGCGGTTCAACCCGTTGGTAGTGGCTACCCACAGCTGACCCTGGCGATCCACTAGCAGATCCCATACGAAATTATTACTAAGGCTGTGCACGTCCTCGGGGTTATACAAAAACAGGTCATAACTATGGCCGTTGTAGCGGGCCAGGCCGTTGCTGCCGCCGATCCAGACAAAGCCCTGGCGGTCCTGGACTATGGCATTGGTTTCGGCGACGGATACTCCGCTTTCAGTCATCACATGCTCAAAACGCAAACCTCCTGCACTGGCGAGCGCGACCGGGAGCAGGCCGCTGAGCAGCAACAGCACCAGGGCAAACCGGGCCAGCGGGCGGGGCTTTGATCTGATATAGGGCGCGAACATCGGCAACAACAAGACTCGCTCAGGCGTGGGGCAGCAACGGATGGCAACGCAGATGCGAAGCAACGCCGCCTGATGTTTTCAATAACCTGGTAACGCTCGCCATAGGAGTCCTTTTACATTTTTGGAATATGAAGAACGGAAAATCCGTGGTCCGGTAGGCACACGCTTCTAAGTGTAATCCACCCTGTCTAATGCGCCAGCTGGCACAAAAAATTACATAAAATGCGAAAAACACGCGATAAAACCGACTCGAGAGCATTGCCTTGAATACGATTTTTAAAGTTCGACAGAATTTTGTCGCGTTGACGAGTTAACACTAAACGGGGAAAAAATAAAAAAATTGAATGACAACGAATTCAGAGAATTCGTTGTATGACAGAAAGGCAATTATTAAAACAAATGTAAGGCTGAAAAAAGTACAACGACGTGTGACTTTTTACCGTATGTGCTAATAGAGTTACCGTGTGCGCTAATGCTAATAGAGCCATACCGGCAATGGGTCATACTCACAGCCACCACCATCTGCATCACACACTTCTAATACCAAATAAACCCGTTGTGGCAACTCCTGAGATAGGTTCAGCAAATGCGATATGGATTTTTGATTGGACCGAGCTTCAATTTCACCAAAGCCACAACCCACATAATAGTCCTCCGTATACTGACACAGATAAGTCCCCAATGAATCGCACGGCGAATCCACACCGCAGAAATCTACGGCGACAATCGTGGCGCCATTCATGGTAGGGCGGTCATTGACACCGACCGCCACGATGTAATCCCAATCGCTGTCGACATACCAGAACAGATCAAACCAACCATCATATTCATAGGGATCAAGTGCGAGCGGCGTGACGTAGTCCTCCAGCGAATCCACTTTAAACGAATCAATTATGTGAAAATCCAGCAATTCCGGTCCCGACGAATAATAGTGGCGCGGCGCTTCGCTGCTGCTATCACACGCCGCCAAGCCCAGCGCAGCCATCAAACCAAACATCAACTGAGTCAATTTCATCGGGCACTCTCCGCCGGTATCAAATGCCGTTTAAGCTTGCAAAACTCTTGCTGAATCCGACCTGAAGCGGTGCAAAACCGGCACCGTGGACAGAAA
>JAEZGT010000111.1 GCA_023416875.1 Pseudomonadota bacterium | reverse complement strand
CGCGAAGACTGCGCCGTTAGAACAGCCGCTGCCCAAGGTCATGTCGGACAATACGATGTGGCAGCTGGTTGAATATGTAGCAGAGAAGCCAAATCGCTGTCGTCCAAACTGGTTCTGGATTGCCGTGATAAAAACGTTGTATTCGACAGGTATTCGGCGCAGGCAGATTGTCGGGATACAAAAGCAGGACGTTGATTTCGAGAGTCGCCATCTTCTTCTTCGCGCCAACACGTCCAAGACGGGCCGAGAATGGTGTATTCCATTACATGATTCGGCGATCGAAGCTATCCAGGAGGTAATCGAAAGATCGGAGGAGGTACTACAGCGATCGTTGAGGCCCGACGAGCCGATTTTTAACGTTTGCCGCTTCAATCGACGCTACCAGCCTGACGACAACAATCCAGAATATATGCGCGCAAGATCCGTCACTGACTTTTTCAAAGGAGTCAAATCAAGGACAGGTCTCAAGGTCGGTGCCCATCGGTTTCGCCACACGGTTGCAACCAAACTGTGCAACCCAGCGGGAAAAGAAGTCGAGCCCGACATTTTCGGCGTACAGTCGCTGCTTGGGCACACTTCAGTACAGACAACACGCAACTATGTACAGACCAGTGTTACGAGACTGGAAAGGCTTGTGGATACGTTAGAAATTCCGGCACTGATGGGCAGAACGTTGTCACGCTAGGAAAGCAGGCGTATGCTAGATATGGCAACTGTGAGTTGCCATAGCCGGAATTACATAAACCCTATACTGAGGAGACCGGCAACACGAAGAAAACGGCGCCTAAAATCTAGGTCATCGTTGATTTATCATTTCACGCATCCTTGCCTAATAAAAACAACGCGGGAAATTGGTCGGAGCGGCGGGATTTGAACCCACGACCACTACACCCCCAGTGTAGTGCGCTACCAGGCTGCGCTACGCTCCGGATTCGCCAGGGTGGCCCGGCGAAGAGGCGCAAATCATACCGGAAACCGATAGGAATGCAAGTGCGAAGCGCGCCCTATCAACTGAGCCAGTTGCGCAGGAACCGGTCCTGCAATTTGGCGTAGGCCGTGTCCGGCGCAGCCGGAACTGCCAGCCACTCGCTGAAAAGTTCGATCATAGTCTGATCCCCGGCTTCCTGAGTGCGCCCAAAGTTCTGTTTCAGGCTCTCCACCTGATATTGCATGCGCAGGGATTTATCCTCTTCGGGAGTGGGGCGCCCGGTGAGGATTTCGGCACGGATACACAAGGTGCGAAGCTTGTTTTCCGCATTGGCCTGCTGCTGTGGCGTCAGGGTGCCGGCGTCGATGAGGCGCTGCTCGAGAATATCTTTGGCATCATGCGGCCACTTGAAGGTGGCGGCGGCAATAAGGCTTTGCACAGTGTTCAGAGTGATTGCGCTCGGGTCTGCCTGCAATAGTCCGATTTCGTATTGGCGGACCTTATCCGCGATTGCAAAAGCTTCACGCCAAGCGTGGGCGACTGCGACTTTGCTCTCTGCCTGAATTTTGGCATTGATGGCCTCTATCAGCTCTTGAAAGCGATTGATTAGGGCGCGAGCGCTCTCCCGCGGCAGTTCACCAATGGTTTGAAATTCACTTTGTAGGCTTTCTGTGCGGGCTTTCTCGCTGAAAAACTTGTCGCCGTTCTTCGTCAGAATTTCTTCCAGCTGCTGAATGATCGTCTCGGCATGGTGCTTGGCAGCTTGGCGTTCCTCCTTTAGCGCCTCTGTCTCCTGGTGCCGCTTGGCAAATATGGCATCGCAGCATGAGCGGAATTCCTGCCACAGAGCCTGATCGTCCTTGCGTTTGCATTGACCGGTGCCTTGCCATTGTGCCTGCAGTTTTTTGGCGGACTCGATGGCGCTGATGGTGTCCCCGATATCCAGCAAACTTTTCGCCTCAGCCACAATCGCGGCCTTTTTCTGGCGATTGCGCTCGTATTCCTGATTCAATTTGTCGTACAGCTGGTCCATCACTCCATCAAAAGCGGTTTGCAATTCTTTTACATCCTTTCTCGGTACCGGCCAATAACTGCTCCAGGCTTCCCGGGAGATTCTCAGCGTTTTTTCCACTTCTTTCCAATTGGCGTTGTCCCAATGGTAGTCCAGCAAATATTGTGTCAACTGCTCCAATAAGACGCGGCGTAGTTTTGCGTTATGTTCGCGGATTTGATTTTGTTCCTCAAAGTGGCGTTTGCACGGCTCGTAAGCTTTTTGCGCAGCCTCGTGGAATTCCTGCCATAGCGATTCATCCTGGTTTTGTCCGCCGCGACACAGCTCTTTCCAGGATTCTTGTAGCGTATGGATTTTGTCGGCCAAATCTTTCGGGTGTAGATCGCTGCTTTCTAGTGCGCGCATTTGTTTGACGAGTTCTTCCTTTTTGGGTGTCACGGCGAACTGATGCCAATCGCCCAATTTCTCTATGGCCAGTTTCAAATCTTCGAATTTTTGACTGATATGCGAAGGCAGTTGCTCGATATTGCCTAGCTTGGTTTCCAGTTCGTGGAAAATAGCGCGGGCGCGACCGACATAGCCTTGGGACACTGCCCAGTTGCCTTTGCGTATCAGCTCGGCGCTATCGCGAATAGCCTGCTTGGCTTGATCGGCCTGCGCTTTAGCTTTAGTACTCCACTCGTCAATAAGTGCGCGTCCGCGGATGACGATTTCAGGCGTTGGAGCATCTTTAAGAGCCTTCGCATTGGCGGCCATAGCGTCGATGGCGGACTTGATTTTCTGGCCTTGTTCATCGCTGGCGTCGCGCAGTTTTTCCAGCAGTTGCTCAAAGGCTCCGTGTTGTTGAATTTGGCGTGCGAGATTAGTCGCGGCCGAGCGTAATTCTTCTAGATGTTGTTTTTCTTTTTTGATTTCCAATCCTTTGTTTTGTGCATCCTGCAAAGCCTCTTCCGACTGGCGTGTGCGTTGCTGGAGTTCATCGTTTAATTCGTCGGAAGTGGGCTGGCTATAGAGTTTGTTGATCAATTCACGAAAACCAGCCACTGCATTGTGCACTTCTTTTTTGGCTTCGCGCTCGGCGGCGAGCAGCGCCTGCTTGATGTTCTCCTGCTCCAGAATTTCATTGAGTTTTTGCTGGCATTTATCCATCGCCTGCTGGTAACGCTGGCGAGCTTCTGCGGAGGCTTTTTCCGCGAACTTGTGCCAGGAGTTTTCAATTTGTTTTTTTCGCACTTCGAAAATGTCATCGACATTGCGTTTGGCAAGCTGCTCGGCCTGGCCACAAATGGTGTTGATCTCCGCTGTCATTTGCGCTTCTTTTTGCTTTTCCTCTTTAAATACCTCCAGCTTGCTGCGCACGATTTTGTAGACGGCTTTGTCCTTATTCATGGCTTGTTTGGCCAATTGCTCCAGCACCGTCCGTCCCTCCAACTTGAGCGCTGCGGCTTGGCGCAGTTGGGTGGTGCTGCCGCTGCTGGCAATTTCGAGCAGCAGGTTTTCGTCGCTGATCTGCTCCAGCAGAGAGACTCCTGCTTGACTGGAGTACCCGCACAACGCCAGCAGCAGAGCCTGGTCGTTAATCCGTTGGCCGAGCTGCGCCACAGTAAGTTTACCGGTATCGAGGAGTTCGCCGATGCGCTTACGCGCGACGCTTTGCAGGGCGTTGGGCGTGTCTTGCTGTGTCGCCAGACTCACCAGTGCATCGCTAAACTCGAGTTTTCTAATCGCTGCCGCGCGCACCTGCTCCACGTCCCCGTGAAGCGCGTGCTGCGCCAATTGCTCTTGGCTACATTGCTCAAGAGCGGCAAGTTTTTGCTCGGTGGTTTCCGGTTGTTTGGACTTGAACAAGCGTGAAAAAAGAGACATGTCGTTTGCTCTTATTTGTTGTTAATCGATTGCGGGCGGGTAGGAAGCCCGGCCTGATGCAGCGTTGTATCAGTTCAGCCCTGTAAGCCTTCGGCATGGTCGCTGATCTGTGTGATCGCGGGAGCGTACATCACCCGGTTGAGCGGGAATAGTATTAGTAGATGGCTGTCGGTAAGAGCGGGATTCTATAACAGGGCAGGGCGGGCGGGAAATTTGTGCCATCCATGGCACAAGAGTAGACATTGGCACCAATACCTGGCCTCAGGAATATACTTTCTCTTGTTCCAACACATGTTCGGGAACCTTGCCTTTATAGACAAACTCTCTGCGCTCGCGGTGGTAACGGCTGTGCGTGTTATAGAAGGTAGCGCGCATTCTCTCCAGCTCATGCTGCCGGTAGTCGTCCAGGGGTTTCTCGAGTTCGTCGCTGGCACGCTCCCGCTGTTTGACCGCCAGCGCTTCCTTGTAATCGGATCCTTCGGACACTCTTTCGACCAGCTCGAAGAGTTGCTGGTGGAATGAATCCCAGTTTTCATCGAACAGCATATCGGCCAGACCGTGGTTGAACGCTTCCACCGCCAACATGGGATCGCAGTCGCGGGCGAACTCAAAGGCCAGTTCCGATCCGACTTTTTTCGGTAGCAAATAGGTCCAGTATTCCGATCCGTACAGGCCCATATTGTCGTAGTGCGGGTTCAGCACCACACCGTCGCGGATGACCACTCGGTCGCAGGCGAGGGGCAAAATGGCACCGCCGGCGCCGGCATTGTTGCGCACAGCGGCAATCGTCAGATGGTTGGGAGAATTAATGATTTCCAACACCACATCGTCGATGGCGTTGATGTTGGCCCAGGATTCGTCGGCAGGGCTGTCTGCCGCTTCAATGCAGTTCAGGTGAATGCCGTTACTGAAAAAGTCTTCACCACCCATAAATACCAGGGTTTTTACATCCGCCTGCTTTTTTACATTGCGTATGGTGTGAAGCAACCGTTGACATTGTTCAGTACTGGCAGCGCCGTTGTAAAAATCAAAATAAATATAGGCAGCGGGTCCGCGTTTTTCGATGCGAATATCATTCGGCGTTTCACTCTGTACGGAGTGAAGGCGGTGCGTAAGGTCGAGGGGGGCAAGGGCCTCGATCACCTGCGCCGCGGGTAATTTGATGGCAGGAAGCTGCGGGTGCTGGCGGCATTTCATTTGCCGAACCCACACAGCACCGTCGACCGTTGCAATACAGGCGGCACCATAGGCCAGGGCGAGCAATTCGCCGGGGTCGCCGCGCAGATGCGGCTCTTCAATAGGTCCATAGAGAAAAACCTCGTAGCCGAGCATTTGATCTAGAACTCCCGGTGACGTATCGGCCGCGCGGATTTTCTGTAATACCGTGCGAGTGGAATCCTGTTGCCAATCAATTTTGCGATCTTGCTGGCGCATAGTATCCAGCAACATGCCTTTCACATTGGGGTTGTCGTAATTCAGTGGCCTCGGCTCGAAACCGTGAGTGGCAGCATCCGCTATAGCCTGCTTGATCAAGCGCACAGCGGCTTCACTCACTTCTCTTTTATAAATACTGGTTTTACCCGCTTCCCGCAGCGGAAATTCCGCAGTTCCCCAAATATCGCCCGCATCCATTTCGGCATCGGCTTGTAAGAGAGTTACGCCCCAATAGGATTTGTCGCCGCTGATGGCCCAATCCAAAGACGATGGGCCGCGATCGCCCTCTATGCCTGGATGCACAATCAGGCAGCGATGATTTTGCCAAATATCATCGGGAATACGGTGGGTAAGAAAAGGGCAGACAATTAGATCAGGGTGAAAGCGCGCTATTTGCTCTCGTAGACGCGGCGGGTCCATGCCGTAGTGTTGCTCAACATTATGACCGGCGACCAGAAGCTCTCGTAAAACTCTCTGACAAAGACCGCTGAAGGAGGAGGCGAGTATGAGGATTTTCACTATATGGGTTCCTTATCCAAGTTTGTAACAACGCGAGTGAAAGGCGTTATAGCGCGATCAACCTGCACAGGTGAAATACCAAAAAAAATCAAAAATGAAATTTTTATACGCTGCTTGCGTAGCGCGATTTTTTTATGCCGGAAGAAAAGGTTGTTACAAATTGAGCAAACTTTTTTATTAGATTTATTGGAATATCGTTAACAGGAGCAACGCGTTTTAACGGGTCCTGGCGCGTTAATCTATGGAACGTTTGTTTGCGATGCAAGTCGCACGGTGTCGGCATGTGGATTGTTGTGCCAACTTTTTCTGTGATGCTCAAAAAACAAATTTCTGTGATGCTCAAAAAACAAATAGGGGCGCGAAGTGCGCCCCTATTAATGATTGCAAAAGTTATTAACCGTGTTTGGAGGCTGACAGATCCA
>JAEZGT010000136.1 GCA_023416875.1 Pseudomonadota bacterium | reverse complement strand
TCTCGGATCAAAGCTGATAAGCGGAGCCATAAAAAAAGCCATCCCGAGGATGGCTTTTAGACGACAAAAAAGAATTTATTTACTTTGCCTTAGACGGACGTCCGCGCCGCCCACTCGCCGCTTTTTTGGGACGTCCACGGGATTGGGTCGCTGTTTTGGCAACAGTTTTCGGGGCTGTTGCCGCCCGAGCCGGTTTTTTGCCTGAGCTTTTACGCTTGGATTTGCGCGCTGCTTTACGTTCAGCGGCTTGCAATTTTTTGGCATCGGCAGCTGAGCGCTTCTTCAACCAGCGAGTTTTGAACACATCAACCGCCGCAGCCAAATCCTCTCCAGATTTTGCGGAGAGAGATTGTTTGAGCTCTTCAACCTTGGCTTGAGCTTTAGCGGCCACGTCTGCGGCTTTCGCTGACTTTCTTGCAGACGCCAGTTGCGCTTTGGCATCGGCTTGTTTCTGCTGCGCGATTTTCACTTTGTCCGCCAGTGAAGAAGCAGTACCTTTGGCTTTTACTGCGGAATTTTTTGCTGATTCAGAACGGGATTTTTTGGCTTTGGCAGCACTCTCCGCAGCCCGTTTGCGCGCAGCGGCAAGTTTTTCTTTGCTCTTTTCGAGAGCCTCTGTCGCTTTAGCAAAAGCAAGTTCAGCCTTTGCAACGTCGGGGGATGTCGCAGATGAAGAAACTTTTGCACCTGCACTTACTCGTGTTTTTTTAACCGAACGCTTGTTCGGGCCGCGAGCACGACCGGGTTTTTTCTTTGCCAAGACCATATTTCTCTCCTAAGTATTATTGAGATACTTCGAAGAAACCATAGCATAAATGTTGCACTCGACAAGTGCGGAAGCACATGTTATGGAAACTATCCATTGAATTCGGCAATTTTCTTGTTGTGTTCAGCAATTTTTCGATGACTGAACCTTAACAACATCAGCTCCAATCTCTACACAATAACCAGTGTCTCCATCACCAATCCGAAGCAAAAAAAAGGGCCCATAAGGGCCCCTTCCGAATTCATACCAATGGCTAACCTAGCACGGCAAAAATTTTGTTTTTGATCTCCGCCATAGAGCCAACGCCTTCAACACGGGAACATTTCGGCTTGCCGTGTTTGGCGGCCAAGTCGCGGTAGTAAATGACTAACGGCTCGGTCTGCTCATGATAAATGGCAAGGCGTTTGCGCACGGTATCTTCTTTATCGTCGTCACGTTGGATAAGCGGTTCACCAGTGACATCATCAATGCCCGGCTGTTTCGGCGGATTGTGAGAAATATGGTATATACGCCCGGAATCCGGGTGCACGCGTCTGCCACTCAGACGCTCAACAATTTCTTCGTCGTCGACTTTGATTTCAAGGACATGATCGATGGTGACGCCAGCAGCAAACAGCGCTTCGGCTTGTGGGATGGTTCGCGGAAAGCCGTCAAAAAGGAAACCATTTTTGCAATCGTCCTGAGCAATGCGTTCTTTAACGAGGTTGATGATCAGCTCATCTGGCACCAGCGCACCAGCATTCATGATGTCTTTTACTTGCAACCCGAGGGGAGATTCGGCTTTAACCGCTGCACGCAGCATGTCGCCGGTAGAAATCTGAGGAATCGCGTAGGCCCCCATAATGAATTTGGCTTGGGTGCCTTTCCCGGCGCCTGGCGCTCCTAAAAGAATTATTCGCATTATGGAGAAACTCCTGGATTAGGTCCCGGATGGGACATAGCTGGCAAAATGGGGGCTAAAGATACACGTACAGCCCCGCTTTCTCAAGCGCGCGCCCGCCTGCCTTGGCCCCCGACACCCGCCGCAACTGGTCTACGACTTGCTACCATTCACCCTCGCTTTCCAAACCGCGAGTGCGGATAACGTCTATGCTTTAATTGTCCATACCCGAAGTACGACGCAATAAAGGTGTGATGTGTATGACTTTACGTGAACTGCTGAAAAACTGGGAAAGAACTTCAAACGCACCACTTACCCAAAAGGAGTATTCGATCCGGCTAACCGTTAAGGATGCGGCCAAAATCGCTGCGCTGGCGGAGATGTACCCGGCTCGAACACCTGAACAAATCCTCACCGAGTTAGTTGGAGCCGCCCTGGTAGAGCTCGAACAAAGGCTTCCTTATATACAGGGCGAGAAAATTTCGTCTCTCGACGAACTGGGCGATCCGATATACGAAGATGTGGGACCGACTTCGAGGTTTGCAGAGCTTACCCGCAAGCATCTAGGGGATAGCCAAGCCCACTGACCTGCTCCTTCTAATCCATCAGGCCGGTTACTCACCGGCCTTTTTTGCACTCCGCCACAACTCGTCCAATTCCGCCGCACTGAGATTGTGCAGCTCGACCTGCTGTCGCTTAGCGGCGTCCTCCATATGGGAAAAACGCCGGGAAAATTTATTATTGGCGCTGCGCAACGCAGCTTCGGGGTCGATCTTCAAATGTCTGGCGAGATTGGCGCAAGTGAACAGCATATCTCCCAGTTCCGCTTCTTGTTCCACCCGATCACCGTCTGTTATGGCACTCTCAAGTTCGGCGAGTTCTTCCCGCACCTTTTCGCAGACTCCCGTCACTGAAGGCCAATCAAAACCCACTTGAGCGGCGCGCTTCTGCAACTTCACGGCACGCGTCAGCGCCGGCAACCCCGTCGGCACGTCCGCCAACAAACCGGCGCTACCCTTTTCTTTGCGCTCTTCGCTTTTAATCGCTTCCCAATTTTTCTTGACGGCCTCTTCCGTCAAACCGGCACCGGACACGTCAGAATACAAATTCCCATCTGGAAATACATGCGGGTGCCGGCGAATCAACTTACTTACCAAAATATCGATAACATCGGCGAAGTTAAAAAGGTTTTCTTCTTTTGCAAGCTGGCTGTAGAAAATGGCCTGAAATAATAAATCCCCGAGTTCTTCTTTAAGATGTAGGTAATCTTTGCGCTCTATCGCATCCACCACTTCATAAGCTTCTTCGATAGTGGACGGTGCGATGGTTTCGTAGGTCTGCTTTACATCCCAAGGACAGCCGGTGTTTGGATCGCGCAGACGCGCCATCAAATACAACAGGTCATCGAGAGAATAAGACTGCGGTTCGCTGCTCATCAGGTTTTCCGTTTCACTGAGGATACATTCGGCAATCGGCTCAAGCGCGCAAGTACGCGACTGAGATCGCTGAAACTTGAAACCTCGATTCGCAGGGACATATCGACCGTATTTTTGTTTTTGTTTGACAGCGTTTGCATGGCGCTGACATTGATACGCTCACGATCCAGTAAAGCCGTAATATCGCGCAACAAACCGTGTCGGTCGAATGCTTCAATCATCACATCCACGGAATAAAACTGTTCGGGTTTTTCCGCCCAATCCACTTTGATAATGCGCTCAGGCTCATCCGCCATTAACTGTAAAACGTTCTGGCAATCCTGGCGGTGAATGGAGACGCCTCGTCCCAACGTGATGTATCCGGTGATGCTATCTCCCGGGATAGGTTTGCAGCACTGGGCTATATGCGACAGCAAATTACCTACACCGTCGATGTACACATCGGATGCACCTTGCTCCGCAGAGGTTGCACGCCCAACAAGAGAAATAACCGGCTCTGGCGCCTTGTCGACTTTAAAGAGACGCTGCGCGACATTGATGACCCGATCAACGCTTAAATCGCCCGTTCCAACGGCTGCATAAAGGTCGTCGAGAGAACGCAAATTAAGTTTTTGCGCCAACTGCAGATAATCGATGTCTTCTACCGCCAAGCGCAGAAATTCGCGATCCAGCAATGCGCGACCATCGGCGACGTTCTGATCGCGATCCTGTTGCTTGAACCAAGCTTGCAACCGACTGCGCGCCTTGGATGTAGTGATATAACCCAATGCCGGAATCAGCCAATCGCGACTTGGCGATTCGCGATTGGAGGTGAGAATTTCCACCTGATCTGCGGTCTTCAGCGTCTGGTTCAAAGGCACTATCCGACCGTTAACTTTTGCGCCTTTGCAACGCAGACCTATATCGGAGTGAATACGGAAGGCGAAATCAACGGCCGTTGCGCTTTCGGGCAGATCAACCACGTGGCCATCTGGAGTGAAAACGTAAATACGATCCTGCTCGATGCCGCGGGGCAAATGGTCTTCCCAGGGATTTCCACCCACCTCTTCGTGCCATTCGAGAACCTGGCGCAGCCATTCAATTTTCTGCTCATAGCCGGCAGATCCATTCTCCTGATCGCTTTTTTTATAGCGCCAGTGAGCGCAGACACCGTACTCCGCTTCCTCGTGCATGGTTCTGGTGCGGATTTGCACTTCCAGCACTTTGTTGGCAGGACCTTTTACCGCTGTATGGAGCGAGCGATAGCCATTTTCCTTGGGGTTGGCAATATAATCGTCGAATTCATTGGGAATATTTCGCCACAGCGAATGCACAACACCCAGAGCGCGATAACAATCCTGTTCCGTCGCCACCAGAATACGTACAGCGCGTATGTCATAAACCTCGGAAAAATTAATATTTTTTCGCCGCATTTTGCGCCAGATACTGTAAATGTGTTTGGCGCGACCATTAATTTCCGGAGCAGTAATACCCTCTTTTGCCAAGGCTTCTTTAAGCATCTGAATGACATTGTCGATATAGACTTGGCGATCTATACGCTTTTCGTCCAGCAGTTTGGCGATGTATTTGTAATCGTATGGATGGAGATAACGGAAGGACAGATCTTCCAACTCCCACTTGATATGCCCAATGCCCAAGCGATGAGCCAAAGGCGCATAAATATCGGAAACTTCGCGTGCGACTCGCTGGCGTTTTTCAATAGGCGCTTTTTTTACGGCGCGGATCGCGCAGGTGCGCTCCGCCAGCTTTATCAAAGCGATGCGAACGTCATCGACCATGGCAACCAGCATTTTGCGGACATTGTCCGCCTGCTCGCTGCTCTCTAGTCCCATCACCGCGTCACTGGAATGATTCGATAAGGTGCTGATGGCGGCCATTCTGGCAACCCCGCTAATCAGCTTCGCCACTGCAATGCCAAACTCTTCTTGAACCTTATCCAGCGATAATTTCTTCTCGCGAACACTGCGGTACAGCACAGCGGCAACGAGGGTGTCACAGTCCAAGTGCAGGTCAGCGAGGATTTCAGCCATCTCCAGCCCGGCAGAATAAGAAGAATACCCCTCACCCCAGCCGGTCAAACGATCACCGGGCACCTCCTCCACAGCTTCTGCACGCATAGCAGCTGCCCGCAGAGGCGCTGCGGCACTCTGCGGATCCAACTGGGCTACCGTCAAAAGGCGATTGGTCCAGGCATCTATGTCGAATTTTCCGTCAGCCGTTATGGGCCGATCTTCTCTGACCTTTACCATGTTCCATCAAACCTTATAGCCATCACATACATCACTGCTGCACATTGAAAATTCCAGAGCTGAGATAACGATCACCACGATCACACACAATGGCGACGATCACCGCGCCATTCAATGTTTGATCCAGCTTTAGCGCCGCCGCCACAGCACCGCCAGATGAAACGCCACAGGAGATACCCTCTAAACGCGCCAGATCGCGCATGGTGCGCTCTGCATCGCTCTGTGAAATATTGAGAATCTGATCGATATTCTGATCATCGAAGATCTGCGGCAGATATTCCGGTGGCCAGCGGCGAATGCCCGGAATTGCAGCACCTTCCTCTGGTTGCAGACCGATAATCTGAACGGCGGGACTTTGGCTTTTCAGATACCTTGAAGTTCCCACGATGGTTCCAGTTGTGCCCATAGAGCTTATGAAATGAGTGACCGTCCCGTTTGTCTGGCGCCATATTTCGGGACCGGTGGTCTCGAAGTGCGCCAGCGGGTTATCCGGATTAGCAAACTGGTCGAGCACTTTGCCCTTGCCCTCCTTTTCCAGCTTCTTAGCTAGATCACGGGCGCCCTCCATCCCCTCTGCCTTGGAT
>JAEZGT010000063.1 GCA_023416875.1 Pseudomonadota bacterium | reverse complement strand
TTTTGCATTAGCTGCCACGAGATGAATGCTAATCCTTATCAGGAGCTGATTCCCACCATTCATTACACCAATCGCTCCGGCGTGCGCGCCGTGTGTTCCGATTGCCACGTTCCCCACGATTGGACTTATAAAATCGCGCGCAAAATGGAAGCGTCCAAAGAGGTGTGGGGTGGGTGTTTGGGAGCATTAATACGCGGGATAAATTTGTTGAAAAACGCCGTCACTTGGCCGAGCGCGAATGGCGCCGGCTCAAAGCCAACGACTCTCTGGAATGCCGCAACTGCCACAACTTCGAATATATGGATTTCACCTTGCAATCGCCGCGCGCCCGTGAAATGCACTCAACCCTGCTCGCCAGTGGCGAAAAAACCTGCATCGACTGCCACAAAGGCATCGCGCATCATTTGCCGGATATGAGCGGTGTGCCTATAGGGCATTTGCATTTTTGGGAAAATCCCGCTCTTATCGATATCGCCTTGGTTGTCAGTGACGGCTGAAGGCGCCGGCGGAACTTTACATTTCTTTTCCCGCATTCTCGGAATCAATTCTGCGCCACTGCCTCTATAATCTGCGCGTGTTTCGATTTGATCTCCGAGGATTTGCATGAGTGTGTTATCGCCGGGAAATATTTCTCGCTATAAGTGGCCGATTTTGCTGGTTGCGGGGTCGCTGCTGGTTGCCGCCTGGTTTTTCACTCGCGAAGGTGGCGGTCAGACGCGCTTCAGCACCGCTACTGTCAACCGCGGCACGATTGAAAATCTAGTGACCGCAACCGGGGTGCTGCAACCGCGGGATTATGTAGATGTGGGAGCGCAGGTTTCGGGGCAATTGAAAGTGCTGCATGTGGATGTTGGCAGCACCGTGAAAGAGGGCGATTTGCTGGCGGAGATAGACGCCACCGTGTACGCCGCCAGGGTGGAAGGCACACGGGCGCAATTGCGCAATCAGCAGGCGCAGCTTAAGGATCGCGAAGCACAGCTCAAGCTGGCGCGCATCAATTACCAGCGCCAAGTCAATTTGCGCAAAGAAGACGCCAGTACGGCGGAGGCATTGCAGAGCGCCGAGGCGCAATTGCAATCCGCTGAGGCGCAGTTGGAATCGTTGAAAGCGCAACTGGCGCAGACCGAATCCAGTCTGCGCGGCGAAGAGGCCAATCTCGAATACGCCCGTATTTACGCGCCCATCTCCGGCACCGTCGTGTCCCTCACTTCCCGCCAGGGCCAGACGTTGAATGCCAATCAAACAGCCCCTACGGTTCTGCGCATCGCTGATCTGTCCACCATGACGGTGCAGGCGCAGGTGTCCGAGGCGGATATCGGCAAACTCACACCGGGCATGCGCGTGTACTTCACCACCTTCGGCAGCGGCGGCAAACGCTGGTACAGCACTCTGGGCCGGATCGAGCCCACGCCGACCATTCTTAACAATGTCGTGCTCTATAACGCGCTTTTCGATGTGCCCAATCCCGATGGCGAATTGATGACGCAGATGACCACCCAGGTGTTTTTTATCGCGTCCCAGGCGCGCAATGTTCTGCAGGTTCCGGTGGCGGCGCTGACCTTTGAACGAGGCGGCGATGAGAATCCTGGCTCTGCTGAGCGTCCGCGCGGCCCAAACGGCGCCGCCAGCGCTAATGGTCCAGGACCGAATGGACCTCGCCCTGAGGGTGCTGCTGCACCAGCTGATCGACGTCCACCGAATGGCGGTGGCGAGCGACGCAGAGAAGCCGCAGATCCCAATACTCCGCGCAAAGCGACCGTCAAGGTGCTGGTGGGACGCGATCAGATCGAAGCGCGCGAGGTCACCATCGGTGTCAGCAACCGAGTGCGGGCGGAAGTGCTCTCTGGCTTGCAGGAGGGTGAGCAGGTTGTCCTCGGCGATGCCAGCAGCGCGCAAGCGGCTAATGCGAATCGGCCCGGCTTTGGCGGCGGCATGAGGATGATGCGCTAATGTCGTCGGAACGCACACCGCTGCACACGCCGCTTATCGAGCTGCATGGCATCACCCGGATTTATCACAACGGGGAAGTGGCGACCCAGGTATTGCACGGTATTGATCTGAAGATCTACCCGGGCGAATTCGTCGCGATTATGGGGGCTTCGGGTTCCGGCAAATCCACTCTGATGAACATTATCGGTTGCCTGGATAGTCCTTCCGGCGGGCAATATTTGTTTGAAGGCCGGGATGTCGCCACCTTCGATCACGATGAGCTGGCGCGCCTGCGCCGGGAATATTTTGGTTTCGTATTTCAGAGCTACAACCTGCTTCCCGGCATGAGCGCCGTCGCTAACGTGGAGATGCCGGCGACCTATTCCGGTATGACCCAGCAGGAGCGCCACGACCGCGCCGCTGGTTTGCTGACGCGGCTCGGTTTGGGCGAGCGCCTGCACCACAAACCCAACCAACTCTCCGGCGGTCAGCAGCAGCGCGTGTCGATTGCGCGCGCGCTGATGAACGGCGGCAAGATTATTCTTGCCGACGAACCCACTGGTGCACTCGACAGCCGCAGCGGTGTCGAGGTGATGAAGCTGCTGAAGGATTTATCCGAGCAGGGTTACACCATCATTTTGATTACGCACGATGCGGAAGTCGCCGCACACGCTGATCGTTTGATTGAAGTTCGCGATGGGCGGGTGGTGGCGGACGCGGCCCCAAAAGCCGAGCCGAAAATCTCGCAGTCTCTGGATAACGGTATCGCACATGGCGAGCCGTCATTCATCGATGAAATCGTCGCGGGTGGCAAAACGGCCATGCGCTCCCTGTTCGGCAATATTTTCCGCACGGTGTTGACGCTGCTTGGAATTGTGATTGGCGTTGCGTCGGTGATTACCATGCTGGCCATCGGTGATGGCGCCAAACAAGCCGTGGTGGAAAGCATCAGCGCTATGGGCAGCAACTTATTGCTGGTGCGTCCGGGCGGCCCTAATCAGCGCGGTGGCCGCTGGGGTGTTTCGACTCTGGTGCCCGAGGATGTTCACGCGCTTAACGAATTGCCGAATTTAATTGCGGTGCCTGAATTAACCGGCAGTTACACCTTGCGCTATGACACCGAAGATCACAGCGCGGAAGTCAATGCGACCTCTTCCAATTTTATTTATGCGCGGCAGTGGGCAGTTGCGCATGGAACCTTTTTTACGGAAGAAGATGAAAGCACTTACGCCACGGTTGCCGTGCTTGGGAAAACCGTTGCGAATAAATTATTTGGTCCGCGCGATCCACTCGGGGAATATCTGATCATCAACAATATTTTGTTTCAGGTGATCGGCGTGATGAGCGAACGCGGCGCATCCCCCATGGGACAGGATCAGGATGACGTGGTGTTGGTGCCGTTTACCACGGGAAGTCTGCGGATTTTTGGCCAGACCTTTTTGCGCAATATCACGATTGCTGTTACTGATCCAACATTAATGGATGCAACGCAAGCCGCCGCGCAGGAATTATTGCTCGCGCGCCACGGCACGGAGGATTTTACGATCCGCAATATGGCATCGTTGATCGATACGGTTTCGGCGACGCAAAACACAATGACGATTCTGCTCGCATCTATTGCGGCAATTTCGCTCTTGGTGGGTGGCATAGGTGTGATGAATATCATGCTAGTGAGTGTGACGGAGCGGACGCGGGAAATTGGCATTCGCATGGCGACCGGCGCACGCCAGCGACATATTTTGCAGCAGTTTTTAATCGAGGCTTTGGTGGTGTCAGCACTCGGTGGCGTTATCGGAGTGGTATTAGGTTTATCGGCAACGGCGCTGGTGGGCGTTTTAGGGACGCCTATTTACTATTCCGTTATGCCGGTAGTTTTGGCGTTCAGTTGTGCGTTTGCGACCGGATTGATTTTTGGATTTTTGCCGGCGCGTAAGGCCGCGAGTCTCGATCCAGTGACCGCACTGGCTTCCGAGTGAAGTCCCCGCCGATTTTTTAAATTGAGATTTAATTTCATGCTCAACCAAAATTCCATTTCGCGCCTGATATTGCTCGCTGCTGCGGTTATGACCGTCACCGCCTGCCAATCCATTGCGCAAATCGAGCGGCCGACGATTCCTTTGGACGTTGCAGGTTCGCAGGAAACGACCGCGCAAAATCTCCCTGTTGTTCCTTCTGTCGAAATTGAAAAAGATTGGTGGCAATCCTTTCAATCGCCGCAATTGACCCGCCTGATTGAAGCGGCGCAACGACAGAATCCGGATTTGCGCATTGCCGGAGAGCGGGTGCGCCAGGCGGAATTGCAGATGCGCATTGCGGGGGCATCGTTATTTCCTGCGTTCACCATCAACGGCAGCACAGGTTCCGGGCGCAGCCGGTTTGACGGCGGCGATTGGGAAAACAATGAAAACAGCCGCGTGGGTTTGGGCGCGAGTTATGAAGTGGACTTGTGGGGCCGGGTGTCTGCCGGGGTGAGCAGCGCACGCGCCGGATATGCAT
>JAEZGT010000061.1 GCA_023416875.1 Pseudomonadota bacterium | reverse complement strand
GATTGATGTGAACCACAGTTTGCGCGTGGTTGACGGCAGGTTTTACGCCGTGACGCGTACGGGTGACACCATTATGCAAACCTCGGGCGTGGTGGAATACCGCATCCCGGATCGCTATCGTCTGCGGGTTGAAAAAGGTGATGTGCGCGGTTTAGATGGTGTTGCCACTGATGAACTGTCATTTGATTTACTTTACGCCCAGAACGAAGGTTCAGTGATTAATCTGGTCAGGGTGGAAGCGTGCCTTTATGGCCGTGAAACCCGCCAGGTTTATTGCCCATCAACTTAAGCGCCATCCTCGCTCTCTTATACGCATCCTCGCGTCGCGGGGAAAATGCGTCATCCTCGCGTAGCGGGAGAGGAGTACGTCATCCTCGCGTCGCGGGGATCCACAACTGGCACAGAGTTCTGAAACGATGGACTCCCGCTGCGCGAGAGTGACGGTGAGGAGAAAGTGCGGCATCCCGCTTCGCGGGAGAGAGCGCCTCATCCCCGCGTCGCGGGGGAGAGTACGTCATCCTCGCGTAGCGGGGATCCACAAACTGCACGGGGTCGGAAACCATGGACTCCCGCTGCGCGAGAGTGACGGCGGGGGGAAAGTGCAGCATCCCGCTTCGCGGGAGAGTCCGTCATCCTCACGTCACGGGGAGAATGCGTCATCCTCGCGTAGCGGGGATCCACAAATGGCACGGAGTTCGGAAACCGTGGACTCCCGCTGCGCGAGAGTGACGGCCCGGAGGATGAGAGTGGCGGCCTGAAGGACGAGAGTGACGGCGGGGACGCACGAGTGACGATGGAGGCGCGACAGTGGCCATGGCGACTGCGAGAGAGATCTTCGAGACTCAAGCCTCCGGTGGGCTTACCAGTTCGGCTCCTTCGGTGGAGTAGTCGGCGCGCGGTTGGCTGTCACCGAACAATTCTCGATACAGACCCTCAGCCTGAATCGTCAGTAAAAGAATCTCTATGCGGCGGTTGGCCCCGTCTTCGGGGGCCTCGGGCAACAGCGGCATGCCATCGGCCTGCGCGGTGACTTGTAACACCGCCCGTGCCGGTAAACCGGCCTCGACCATGACATTACGCGCACGCAGGGCGCGGTCACCGGACAGGTTCCAGTTGTTGTAGCGTGCATCGCCACGATAGGGCGTCGCATCCGTGTGGCCGCTGATAATAATTTTGTTGTCCACCTGTGCGATGACGCCCGCCAGGCGCGTTAGCAACACTTCAAAATCGCTATTCAACCGCGCGCTGCCGCGCTCAAACATAAACCGCTGCTGATCATCTTTAATCAGAATACGTAGCCCCTGAGGCACGATCTGTACTTCGAGATTGGCCTCCGCATTCAGCTGGACGGAGAGCGTTTTTAGCAAGGTCGCCAGATCCTGCAATTCCGGTACACGCGGATCGCTTGGCTCCTGACGCTCGACACGCGGTTTGGGCAAGCCATCAAAATCCAGGGGGCGGCGATTGGTGCCATCAAAAACGCCCGCCCCGTCATCCACCAGCGGATTGCTTTCTTTATCGGCGGCGACGGTTTGCGCCTTGTTCTGGGGCGTGATGACCCACAACACCATAAACAGCGCCATCATAGCCATCGTAAAGTCGGCAAAGGCGACCTTCCAGGCGCCGCCGTGATCATGAACATGACCCTTTTTGGCGCGGCGCTTGATGATGATCTCACCGCCTTTATTCCCGCGCTGTGACGGCTTCATGCCGCGTCCCTTTCATCTTCATAACGGTTGACCCAGGTTTCCAGCAGGCGGAAGGCGGGTTTAACGTCTTGCTCAATCAGTTTGCGACCGGCGTCCACCGCCAGCAAGGTCGGTTTACCGGCGAGGTGGGCAACCAGCGTCGTACGCACACATTCCAGCGCGGAGAGTTCAGTTTTTACCCGTTGCCCCATGGCGTTGCTCAACGGCTCCATTACGCAATAACAACAGAAAATACCGATAAAAGTGCCCACCAGCGCAGCGGCAACATGGCTGCCGACCTCGGCCACTGAGCCATCGATGTTACCCATGGTGATGACGATGCCCATAATGGCGGCGAGGATGCCAAAGCCGGGCATGGCTTCACCGATTTTGTAGAGCGAGCGGGATGGCTGTAACAGCGCGTGTTCCATCGCGTCCAGTTCCTGTTCGAGGAAACCTTCAAGTTCATGGGCGCTGATTTTACCCATCGCCATCAGGCGGAAGTTGTCGGCAATAAACGCCATCAGATTGCGCTCTTGCAGAATCAGCGGATATTTGGCGAACAACTGGCTTTGCTCAGGTTCTTCGATATGCGCATCCAGCGCTTTCAGACCGCCCTCTTCCACCATCTCCAACAATTCATACAACAGCATCAACAATTGGCGCTGGAACTCTTCGCCGCGGCGCTTATAAATAAAAATGCCTTTAATTTGCGAGCACATTTCTCGCAGCACTTCTTTGGGATTACCCACCACCAGACTGCCTAAACCGGCGCCTATCACAATCAGCACTTCCGCAGGCTGCCACAAAACCCTCAAATCACCATTGGCCAGGAGATAGCCACCCAGCACACAGCAAATAATGATCAATGCACCAAATAGTTTTTGCACAATTTTCTCTCGTTTGGTTAGTTGCTTGATGCCGCATCCGCGTCATTGAAAAGCTGTTTTCCCTGGCATTTTTGCAGGTCGGATTTGGCGGACTTTACGAGCCTCGTCATCCAACCCGAAGCACGTCCAACCGACACCGCAAACACCTCACCTTTTCTTTAAATACGCACTGCATTTGGCAATGGCCTGCTTGCTCAACTGACATACGCGCGCATCGCTAATTTCTAACACTAGCGCAATTTCCTTAAGGCTCAATTCGTGCTGGTAATAAAGAACCAGCACCATGCGTTCGCGCTCATCGAGCTGACTGAGCGCCTGCTCCAGAACGCGTTCGGTGACCACTCTTTCTTCAAGGCGAGCGCCGCGCTCAAGAAAACCTTCGTGACCGTTTTGCAAAAGCTCATCAAGGCTTTCGATGGCTTCGCAAGTATCGGCTTGCAGAAATTCGTAATATTCCTTTTCGGTCAAACCGGTAAATTTAAGAATTTCGTCCTCTTGCGGTGGTCGCCCGAGCTGACGTTCCAGCTCGCGAATGGCATCGCGCGTTTTATGCGTTTGCTGACGCACCTGACGCGGTCGCCAATCCTGCCGCCGCAGCTCATCCAGAATGGCGCCGCGTATGCGCAAAGCCGCGAAGCTGCCGAACTGTTCATCCGGCTCGCCGTAGCGGCGCAGACTTTCCAGCAGGCCCATCAAGCCGATTTGCTCCATATCTTCGCGATCAAGCACCTGATTCGCCTGCAGTGAGAGCTGGCTGACAATGCGTTTCACCAGCGGCAAATACTGCATCAACCATTTTTGCTCAGCGCCTGGTGCAAACATCGGTGGGCCATTGTGGTCGGCGGAATAGTCGATAGCGCAATTGGCATTCATGGGATGCGCCTACTGCACGATCAGCTTGCTAACAAGAACGTGATCGAAAGGCGTTGCCAAACCTTTGCTGGCAAAATCCGCTAACAACACTTGTTCCAGTGACGCTTGCAGCTCAGTAATCGGCATGGCTCGCAAGGTTGCAAAATTAAGTGTGGATAAATGCGCGACTGCGGAATTGCGCACCATCGGATCGATTTGCTTGAGCTTATCGGCCTCGGTTTTGGCCGGTGCCTGCAATACCAGATCGATCACGAAATAATTCTCACGACCGCTTTCCTGGAGGCTGACAATGATTTTTTCCACTGGAAAAAAAACGTATTCCTCACCAGCGGTTTTCCCTCGAAATTGGGGTGATGAGACTGATCCTGCGCTCTGCAGCTGGGCTGAAAAAGCACTCAGCAACTTGTAATTCAGCAGCCCACTGGCGACGACGACAACGGTGTTCACAACAAGAATGGCTACAATAATCCGCGACATTGCCATAACAGATTTCTACCCCTTAGACGGTGACCAGCACGCCGTTGTGCTGGGCTGATTTTTGTTGTGCTGGTGCGAGATGGTGAGTATCGGATTGATCCGCTTCAAGCAGATTGGCAACTACGGATTGTTCGTTGAATAAACGCGCTTGATCACGCGCTGAATGTTGGTGACCGGATTGTCCGCCAGAAATCTCGACGTCCACCTGAGTGAAGTTTTGCGCGACCAACTCGTGACGCAGGCCATCACTGGTTTGCTGTAACAGTCGAACCACGTCGCCGTGTTGCGCTGAAATTTGGACATTAAGACGGCCCTGTTCATGCGTCAGGACAATTTCCATCATGCCCAGCTCGGGCGGGTCCAGGCGAATTGTGGTGTTCTGCACGCGCTGCTGTATTTGCAGCTCAATATTGTTACGGAGAGCCTGAAGTAATTGTTCGCCCCATTTGGTCTCCGGCCCCTGTAATTTCAGCGTGCGCTCAAGGGGGACAGATTCGGTCGCCGGCGTATTCAGCAAAGTCGTATCAAGCCGTGTGGCGACCTCATTGCTGATCACGCTTGCGGTTAAGCGATCTGGCTGCGCCAGCAGAAGCTGATTGGCGGATTCGCTATTGAGCAAGGCAGGATCCAGTTTGGCCCGTTCAAGATGCGTATTTCTTGCGTCACCTATACCGATGGCTGCACCTACCTTTCCGGTGGCCAATTGTTCGACAGAGGCGTTAAGTGATTCGGTAGACGCTTTAAGTGAATCGGTAGATGCTTTAAGTGATTCGGTAGATGCTTTAAGTGATTCGGGAGACGCTTTACGTGCTTGGTTTGCCGCTTGTTCACTTAATTCATGCGCCGCTAAGGGACGCGGTAAAACCTGCATGGCAGCCGCGTTAATCGCGCCGAGGGTTTCGTGCGTACTGCCCTGTTCAGCATCGCGCGCCTGCAACTGCGTCCCTTGTTGCTCGAGCATATGAAGCAACCATTGTTCGGCGTCGGCTTCACCGGCTGGCGGTTCGGCGAGTGTTTTCGCATCAGGCTGCAGCCCTGGCGGCTGATCATCGGCCACCTGCGCCAACTCGGTGGCAAAAGCTGTCGTTGCCTCGTCGATATTTTGCGCCACGCCTGCAGCGGGTTTCTCTGCGGGAGTCGGTTGTGCCGCGATAACCGGCTCCTCTCGCGTCGAGCTGGCCGCTGTGGTGCTCGCCTGTGGAGCGCTTCGGGTAAGGTTTGTGGGTTGCATGGAATTCACTGACACCTAGTTATTTTTCGTCCTGGAACAAATCGACTCGCATATACGCAGATCGGCCCTCGGCATACTCAAGATGAGTGAGGAGAATCTGCCGAAAGTTTTCGCATACCTCTCCGCAGGCTTTAATGGCTTGGCCGTGCAATTGTTTGAGCTGCTGTTTGACCAGCAAAATCTCATCACTTAAATCGTCTCGTCCGGCCATTTCCCGCAAACACGCATTGATGCATTGATCAATGACGCCCAAACGTTCCCAGTCGCGTTTTTCCAGTGCCGCGGCTAGGTTTTTATGGGCGTCGATCAGGCGCGCCAGCAGTTCACTGTCCGCCGCGTTTTTCATTCACGCCTTCCCAACCTTCACGCAGGACTTGCAGCAGATGTACGACTTCATCAAGCCCTTCCAACGACAGCGTGACACTCACATCCGAAAGACGGTAAATGCAGTAGTCATAAAGCCGTGAGAGCCCTTGAACCAACTCGCCGCCATTGTCGTAATCCAGCGCGCCGTTTAAGCCGTTGAGGATATTCAGGCATTTTT
>JAEZGT010000272.1 GCA_023416875.1 Pseudomonadota bacterium | reverse complement strand
TTCGTGCTTGCCGTGCGCGCCGATGTCACCGACGAGATGATCCGCTCGCGTTTTCCCGCGCAAATCAAAATCGGACCGGTGGAGCGGATCCGCCAGCTGGTCAACGCCGCCATGCCGGGTATTGAATTGAAACCCTTGCCGGTGGCGCCGCGGCAAATCCCTTTCCGCGCCGGCTACACCTATTTTGAACTCGACCAGCACAGTCAATTCTGGAAAGAGATGAGCAGTTCCGGTGGTTTCGCCATGCACGTAGGCGGCGATTTCCCCGGTTTGGAAATGGAATTCTGGGCGATTCGCCGCTGATCTGAGGTACTTCTATGACGGATGACGACAACGACCGCACGGTATTCAAACCCACTCCGGGTGGGGATCGCTCTTCCATGCGCCCCACTCCTGGCCGGCGTTCCGGCGCTACCGAAATCGGTCGCACCCGCCCGGCCGCTCCTGCGGGTGCCGGCGCTTCGCCCGCCGCGCCACCGCCGCCCCCGGTAGGCGGTCGCGCGGGTTATGAGCAGGTGAAATTCAATACCTTTCTGGGATTGAACCCGCTTGTCAACGCCGCCTCTACCCTGATCGCCGTGTTCGAAAAGACCCGCCACACCTCGCGTCACCCGGACGTCGGCGGTCTGCATAAACGCCTGGTCAACGAAATTCGCAGTTTCGAGCAAAAAGCCAAGGACTTCGGCATCAAACCGGAAATCGTCCTCTCCGCCCGCTATCTCCTGTGTTCCGCGCTGGATGAGGCAGTGCTGCATACGCCTTGGGGCGACGAAAGCGCCTGGGGCCAGCACACGCTGCTGAGCATTTATCATGGCGAGACCTTCGGTGGCGAGAAGTGCTTTGTCATTCTCGATCGTATGCTGCAGGCACCGGCGGAAAACCTCGCCATGTTGGAGTTGTTTTACATCTGTCTGAGCTTGGGATTCGAAGGTAAATACCGCTTGCTGAACCGCGGTCGCGATCAGTTGGATATGTTTCGCGACAATCTTTATCGCACCATACGCAACCAGCGCGGCGATTTTGAGCGCGAATTGTCGCCTAGCTGGCAGGGGCTTGGGCGGGTGCGCAAAACGCTTTATCACTATGTGCCTGTATGGGTCGCCGCCAGCGTCTTCGCTGTCCTGGTGGTGATCGGTTATGCCGGATTTACCTATTGGATGCGCGCGGCTTCGGATCCGGTCGTGTACAAACTCGACTCCATCATCACCTCCCCGGCGCAACGCGAATAACACTTGGGTCAGCACAGCTGACGGAACAACGATTGACGCCGCGCGCCCGGGATGGCGCGCGCATTGGATGGATAAACAGCGGTCATGCAGAAACTAAAAAACTTCTTCACCCACCCCGTCACCATATCCCTAATCGGCCTGATCGCGATTTCCTTGTTGATCTGGTTTGTCGGGCCGCACGTCAAATTCGGCGAGGACAATCACGCGCCTCTGGCGAGCGTTACTGCCCGTATGGTCTGCATCATGGTCGCCCTAGTGCTATGGGGTCTCAACAATCTGTGGATCCAGGCGCGCAGTAGAAAGACAAACAACGATCTGGTGGCCGGCCTGCAGGAAAGCCAGGAGAACCTGCGTCAGGACGGCTTTTCCGACCAGACCGCAGAGGAAATGTTTCAGATCAACGAGCGCTTCAACCAAGCGCTGGATACCCTGCGCCGTTACAAATTCAAAGGTGCACGCGGCAATCGCGCCCTCTACGAACTGCCCTGGTACATCATCGTCGGCCCCCCCGGTTCGGGTAAAACCACGGCCCTGGTCAATTCCGGGCTGGAGTTTCCACTGGCGGAGACCTTCGGTCGCGGCTCCCTCCAAGGCGTGGGTGGTACGCGCAACTGCGACTGGTGGTTCACCAATGAAGCCGTATTGATCGATACCGCTGGTCGTTACACCACTCAAGACAGCCACAAGGCGGTTGACGCCAGTGCCTGGGAAGGTTTTCTGGAGCTGCTGCGGCGCAATCGCCGCCGCCGCCCGATCAACGGCGCGGTGGTCGCCATCAGCTTGCAGGATCTGCTGATGCAAACCGAGGACGAGCGCGCCGCCCAGGCCAAAACCATCCGCGCGCGCCTGGACGAGCTGATGGACAAGCTGCAGATTCGTTTCCCTGTCTATCTCATGTTCACCAAATCAGACTTGGTGAGTGGTTTCAGCGAGTTTTTCGAAGACTTCAGTCGCGAGGAGCGCGAGCAGGTGTGGGGTATCTCCCTGCCGGATGCGCCTCAAGCGGACAGTGCCCCCGATTTCGACTTCCTCCGCAACGAGCTCACCAGCCTCACCCGCACTCTTTATGCAAGAGTGCTCTGGCGCATGCATCAGGAGCGCGACAGCAAGCGCCGCGCCGCCATTCAGGGCTTCCCGCAGCAGTTTGAAAACCTGCGCGGTATTGCCGAACAGTTTGTGCGTCAGACGTTTGCGTTCAACCGGTTCAAGTTTCAGCCCTACCTGCGCGGGGTATATTTCACCTCCGGTACCCAGGACGGCACCCCCATCGACCGGCTCATGGCGTCGGTCGCCGCCAATTTCGGTTTTGCCCGGGATGTGGCGCAGCTGCCCCATCAGCAGGGCAAAAGCTTCTTCTTGGCCAAGCTGTTTCGCGAAGTGATTTTTCCGGAAGCCGAACTGGTGGGTTCCAACGCCTCCTACGAGCGCACCATCCGCTGGCTGCAGCGCGGCGCCTACGCCGCGATGGTGCTGGCGCTGGTGGGACTCGGAGTGGTGTGGTCCGGCAGCGTTATGCGCCACCGCGCTTTTATGGGAGAGGTCAGCGCGCATGTGGATGAGTATGAAGTCGCCGCCGCCAAGATAGCCGCGCAGAATCCCGACACCCGCCAAGTCCTTCCCGCGCTCGCCGCACTGGAACAGGCATCCCTGGTGTACGACCAACAGGATCATCCCTGGTTGACCAGTTTAGGTCTCTACGATGTGCGCGTTGACGGCAAAGCCGATGAGGCCTATCGCCATAAATTAGTGGGCGATTTGCTGCCCCGACTGATCACCAGCATGGAAGGCGAATTGGAAAAAGGTTACGAAGGCCGCGACCTGTACGACACCTTCCGCATCTACATGATGTTTCAGAAAACCGACCGCATGGAAATCCCGCGGGTGCGCGAATGGTTTGTGACCCATTGGGAAACCACCCTGCGCGGTGAAGGCACTCGACGTAAGGAGCTGGAACACCATCTGGACAATCTGCTGAAGCAAGTTCCACCGCCGAGCACTCTCAATGCCCGCCTGGTAAAAGATACTCGCGCGTTGATTCTGCGCGAGCCGGTAGCGCAGCGGGTGTATTCGCGAGTGCGCAGCAATCCGCTTTACAACCGCAAGGTTGATCTCCTGACCGCCTTCGGCGCGCCTGTGCGCACCTCTTACAAAATTGACAGCGAGGTGCAACGCGCTCTTTTTATTCCTGTCATGTTCACTAAAGACGGTTACGACAGCATCGACCTGTCGGCGGATTCCGCGTTGGTTAAAGACATAGTGAATGAGCGCTGGGTGCTGACCGATGATGAAAACGCCAAACTCGATTTCATTACCGAAGATTTGGATGACATCAGCAAACAGGTGAAGGATCTCTACCTCAGCGAGTACATCCAGGTGTGGGACGAGGTGTATAAGCGCTTGGCCATTACCGAATTCCGCAACCTGCGCCACGCGGAAGAGGTGCTCGCCAACCTGGTGGATCCGGTGTACTCGCCGTTGGCATCCATTCTCCAAGTGGGCCAGCGCAATACCCAATTGCGCCCATCCCAGGAAGAGGTCGAGGACTTGGCGGGCAAAAATCCCAAAAAGGGTGGCCGGGTTGCGCAGATGGCGACCTCGGCGCTGATCAATCAGTACGAAGGCACGCCGGTGGATAAACACTTCCGCGACCTCAATGCGCTGGTCGCGGAGGGTCGCGGCGATATGGCGCCGGTCGCCACCATCCTCACCAAGCTGCAGGGTCTGAAGGATTTCATGACAGATATTTCCATCAGCCCCGAGCCCGGCCAGCAGGCGTTCAACCATGCGCGCGCGCGTTTTGACACCAGCGCCGGCAACGCGATTACTGACGTGCGCGCCTACTCGCAATCGTTGCCGGAGCCGGTGCGCCAGTGGCTGGCAACGCTCGCCGACCAGAGCTGGAAGGTACTGCTTGATTCTGCCCGCGGCCACGTCAACAACGAGTGGCGGGCGCAGGTGCATCGGCCCTACAGCCAGACTCTGCAGGGCCGCTACCCGTTGAATCGCTCCTCCTCCGACGAAATGGCGCTCTACGACTTTTCGGAGTTTTTTAAACCCGGCGGCACTGTGGATACCTTCTTTACCGAATTTATGGCCCCCTTTGTCACAACGCGCGGGGCCATCCGCAACCGCGTGGTGGATAACTACACCTTCGGCTTTTCTGAAGAAGTGCTGCGCCAGGTGAGCAACGCCCGCGCGATCAAGGATATTTTCTACCGCGAAAGCCCGGACAATATCGCCGTGACCATGGAGCTGCGCCCGCGCGCCATGGAAGAGCGAGATGCCCGCTTTACCTTGGATGTGGGCGACGAGCGCCTCACCTATAACCACGGCCCGAAATTCTGGAAGACGGTGCGCTGGGAGGCCAACCAAGGCAATATGCGAGTGCGCATGGTGTTCGAGGACCTGCAGGGCAGCCAGTATGAGCGCTCCTTCCAGGGCGGCTGGGCGTGGTTCCGCCTGCTCGACTCGTCTTACGTTGAAAAGACCAGCCAATCCAACATTTATCTGGTGACCTTCTCCGCTGGCGACGACCGCGCGGGCGGGCAGCGCGATGCGCATAAGATCACCTACGAAGTGAAAACCAAAAGTGCGGACAGCCCGTTGCGACGCGAAGTCCTCAGCGCATTCCGTGCACCGGAATCCATAGTTCCGTGAGATCAGGCTTATGAATGGACACAGCAGCAACAATGGTGCGGCGCAGGCTACCGGCCTGTTTGGCAAGTTGCCGGCGCACGGGGATTTTATTCACCGCAATCTGCCGACCAAATTGATTAATGAATGGGACACCTGGTTGCAGACCTTTATTGGCAGCACCCAGGAGCGTCTCGGCGACGCCTGGCTGGATATTTACCTGACCAGTCCGATTTGGCGATTCTGCCTCTCTTCCGGCACCCTCGATGGTAATGCCTGGGCCGGCATCTGGTTGCCCAGCGTTGATCGAGTCGGCCGCTATTTTCCATTTTCGGTGCTGCGGCGGCTGCCGGAGCGCACCTCCCTGAGCGCTTTTATGAGTCAGCAAGGCGAGTGGTTCGCGGCGGTGGAAGCGCTTGCACTCAAAGCACTGGACGGCCAACTGCCAGTGGACCGCCTGCTGGACGAACTGGCGCTGGTAAAACTTTCCGCTGGTGACATCTATCGCTACCAAGGCCAACCGCGCCCGGATGCCGGTATAGTGGTCGACCTGGATTTTGACGACCCGGCGCCGATGCCCGCGCTGCCGCACCTGCTGGATGCCTTTGTGGCCAGCGCCTTTGCCAGCTATAGCCTGTGGAGCACCGCCGGGTCCGAGCGGGTTGAGCCCTGTGTTTTTATTACCCCGGCCATGCCGCCCGTAGCCGGTGCCGCCGCCATGTTGGACGGCCTCTGGGAAGACTGGGAGTGGTCGGTGCCGGTGCGTCCGCTGCGGCCAAACGCGTAATTGGGAGCCCCCTTTTTGAATAGCAATACCGTGAATGACCGAACTTTTCGCCGCCCCATCGACTGGCGCAGCGGCGCTTGCACCGATGTGGGTGCAGTGCGTGCAGTTAATGAAGATGCGCTGATTTCACGTGAGGAAATCGGTCTTTGGGCTGTGGCCGACGGGATGGGTGGCCACGAAGTGGGCGATGTCGCCAGCCGCATGATCGTGGAAGCGTTAGAGCGGCTGGAGAACAGCGAACGGCTCAGTGACTTTGTCGACGCTGTGGAAGAGACATTACTGGGCGTGAATCGGGGTATTCTCGATTACGCCGACCTTATGTTCGACAAGGCCACCATGGGTAGCACTCTGGTGGCGCTGGTAATTCGCGGTCGGGTTGGCGTTTGCCTGTGGGCGGGCGATTCCCGCCTCTATCGCCTGCGCAATCACCAGCTCACCCAGCTGTCCCGCGATCACAGCCATGTGCAGGAGTTGATCGAAATGGGCGCGCTCGAACCCGAAGAGGCCGCCCGCCATCCCAATGCCAATATCATTACCCGCGCCATCGGCGTTGAAGAGGA
>JAEZGT010000256.1 GCA_023416875.1 Pseudomonadota bacterium | reverse complement strand
CCGCCATACCCTTTCTCTAGAGCTGCCCACGCTTGAACACAGCCTTCCTTCTGCAGAGATTGCCTGGCCAAATTTAGAGATGGAACTGGAGCTGGAGACCTCACTCACCAATGCAACTGAGTTGACGGTCAAAAATGGCGACACTTTATCCACCCTATTCAAACGCGCCGGGCTGACTGACAAAGACATGTACAGCCTGGTCAATTCAGGTCACGAGGCGAAGAAGCTCGCCAAGCTCTATCCGGGCCATAAGCTGGTATTCAGCCTTAGCGATGACGGCAAGCTCCTGTCATTGACTCACCATATCGATGCGCTTCGCAGCGAAATGTTCACGGCCACTGAAGCTGGCGGCTTTGAATATTCGCGCATGGAGAAAAAGCCGGATATCAAGCAGGCTGTGCGCACAGGTGTTATCAATTCGTCACTGTACAAAGCGGGAATGGATGCTGGCTTGGATGAAGACCTGATTATGTCCCTGGCCGCGATTTTCGGTTGGGACGTGGACTTCGCGTTGGATATCCGCAAGGGCGATAGCTTCCGAATACTCTACGAAGAAAAGTTTTTGGACGGCCAGCGCTTAGGTTCCGGCTCCATTCTCGCGGCGGAATTTACCAACCAGGGTACGACTCTGCGGGCGGTGCGCTACGTCGACCGCAACGGCGAAGCGCAATATTACTCGCCCACAGGCAAAGCCATGCGCAAAGCCTTTCTTCGCGCGCCCCTCGATTTCCGCCGCATCAGTTCCAACTTCAATCCCCGCCGCCTCCACCCTATCACTAAAACCGTCCGCCCCCATCGCGGTATCGATTATGCGGCTGACCGCGGCACTCCCGTGTGGGCGGCTGGTGATGGGAAGGTGATCGCTTCCGGCTACACCGAGGCGAACGGCAACTACGTGGTGATCCAGCACGGCTCTGATGTGCAGACCAAATATCTCCATCTGCACAAACGTGCGGTGAAGGTCGGCACGCGTATTCGTCAAGGTCAGGTAATCGGCACCGTCGGTTCCACCGGATATTCCACTGCGCCGCATTTGCATTACGAATTCCTGCTCGACGGCGTGCACCGGGATCCACGTACGATTCTGCAGAAGCTACCCAAGGTGGTATCCGTTGAAAACAGTGAGTTGCAACGGTTTTATGCACAGACGCAACCATTGATCGCTCAACTTGATCAGACCACCACCCTGGCGAGTAATACCAACAATTCCAATAAGCTCTAGCCCGTGCCGCTCTATATTGGGCTGATGTCAGGCACCAGCGCAGACGCGATAGATGCGGCGCTGGTGCGGCTCGATGGCAAGGATTGCCAGGTTCTGCAAGCTATCCAACTACCCCTTCCCCAACAGGTACGTCAGAAAATCCTCAGCCTGTTTACTTCGGGAAACGATGAAATTGATCGCATGGGCGCGCTCGACCGCGAATTAGGCGGCCTCTTTGCCGACGCGGTGTTACAACTCTTACAAACTACCGGGTATTCCGCCAGCGACGTCACCGCGATTGGCAGTCACGGACAAACCATTCGCCACCGCCCGAGACTGAATAAGGATTTCGGTTTCACGTTGCAGATTGGCGATCCCAACACCATCGCAGAACTCACCGGCATTACCACCGTGGCAGATTTTCGCCGCCGCGACATGGTGGCGGGAGGCCAGGGTGCGCCGCTGGTGCCGGCTTTTCATCAGGCGGTATTTGCCGATGCGCAGCGATCCAGAGTGGTACTGAATCTCGGCGGCATTGCCAATATCACCGTACTCCACGCTAAAAGTTACGTGCGCGGCTACGATACCGGCCCGGGCAATGGCCTTATGGACGCGTGGATTTTCCACTGCGTGGGCGAAACGATTGACCGGGATGGCGTTTGGGCTGCGAGCGGTACTGTCATCCCGGATCTGTTCGATCAACTTTATGACCATCCTTATTTTTCCCTGCTAGCCCCCAAAAGTACCGGGCGCGAAGAATTCAGTCTGGCCTGGCTACAGGAGGTGTTACAGACATTTCCCGGCACTGCGCAACAGGATGTGCAAGCAACTCTGCTGGAGCTGACGGCGCGATCAATTACTGATCAAATCAACGGTTTGGGCGATGTCGCTGATGTTCTGGTATGCGGCGGCGGTTCGAAGAATGGGGCGTTAATGAAGCGTCTGCGCGAGCTGCTACCGCAGCAATCAATTCACACCACCGACGAATTCGGTATCCCTGCGAGTTATGTTGAAGCGGCTGCATTTGCCTGGCTCGCCATGCGCACGCTCAACAACCTTGCAGGGAACATCACCACGGTGACAGGTGCGGAACGCGAAGTAATTCTGGGAGGAATCTACCCCGGGACAGCAAGACCCGGGGCCTGAAAAAGTTAGATTGAAAAGGAAGAGCCGCAGCCGCAAGTGCTGCTGGCGTTGGGATTTTCCACAGTGAATTTTGATCCCTGCAGCCCCTCCTGGTAATCGAGCCGCGAGCCGACGAGATAGGGATAGCTCATAGGATCCACCACTACCGTGATGCCGTCCTTTTCAATACGGGTATCGTCATCTTCCAACTCTTCATCAAAAGAAAAGCCGTATTGGAAACCGGAGCAGCCGCCACCGGTCACATACACCCGCAGTTTCAGATCCGGATTGCCCTCTTCTTCGAGCAGGGAGCGAACCTTCGCCACAGCGTTAGGGCTGATCTGAATAGGAGTTGGGGTATAGGATTGCGCAACTGACATAACTGCCTCTCAAGAATTCGAAGGATCAACCATTCAGGCCGAACCCGCCGCCTTCTTTTTACCTTCCGCTTCGTTAACGTAAACCAGGCTGCCATTGACCTGGGAACCTTTGACCATTTCGATCAAAGTGTAAAACACATTGCCGTTCACCACCGCCGTCGCACCCAACTCCAAGTGCTTGGTACAGCGGATATCACCTTGCACCAGACCGCGAACTATGACCTTGGGTGCTTGGATTTGTCCCTCGATTCGGCCGGACTGGCTAATCAGCAGTTCGGAATTATTGTCGGCGATTATATTGCCGACCAATTGACCTTCAACGTTCAGTTCGCCGGTAAAGTGCACATCGCCGACGATACGGGTGCCTTTGGATATGAGGGTATGGTTAGACCCCATGATATGAAACTCCTAAGAAAATTCCGATAAAAACGTTCAGGCACTCTGCACGAGCCAGGACAAACGCTTTTCCACTGGTGTGGCGCTGCTGCCTGACGGTCGCGCCTCAAGCTCGATTCGCTCTGGCTCAAACCCGTCTGGAAGCACCAGCTCGCCTTCAATGTTCTGGAAGTATTTGAAACGCAGCTGAATATTATTGTTGTCAATGGAGGAGGAAATTTCCTTCAGTGCCAGCACTTTGGCATCGCCATTCTGAAGGCCGACCACGTTAAAACGGAGGGTCCCGGTCAGCACTTCATGCTGTGCCGCCAGCTGCTGCACTACCACTTTGTAGCGGAAGGTACGCGGCCGATCCGTCTGTACGATTTCAACCGGACCAAAGCTAAGCCCGCGAGTGTTTCCCTCCGGCGACATCAAATTGCGGTAAAACTGGTTTTCCTCTTTCAAGTTGGCGACGGCAGCTCGCAGATCGATCACTTCCTGGCGCACATCCTCGAGGGACTTGCGATCAACCTCTGCACCTAACTTGGCGTTTTCCCGCTGCTGGCGAAGCTGCTGCTCAGCTTTGCGGACTTCTTCAAGTTCCGCCCGAGCTGCGGCGAGTTCTTGCAGCGCCCTGCTGTCCGCTCCAATCGCAAGATGCTGACCGAGCATAAATGCTGTTATGACGGCCACCGCCACCAGTAAGCACAGGATCGCCGCTTGCCAGATACGCGTGTGTGGGCGGCTTTTCACCACCGACCATTGGTAAACCTTGCTGCCTTTGACTACCGCCATGAGTGTGTCCGTTTAACCTTCAGTCGCTAGTCGCCGCCGGCCATGATAGATGGGTTGCAGAATTGCCATTAAAGAAATGCCGGAGTCTCAAGCCCCGCCGTCTCAGCAAAGCCGAACATGATATTCATACACTGTATCGCCTGACCCGAAGCGCCCTTGGTGAGATTGTCCTCCGCCACCAAGACCACCGCCGTGTCGCGGTTCTGCGGTCGCACCACTGCCAACCGACATATATTGGTCCCGCGCACCGAGCGGGTTTCCGGGACAGTGCCGGCCGGAAGGACATCGACAAAGGGTTCGTCACGAAAACGCTCTTCGTACAAAGCCTGCAGATCCACGTCGGTACGCAACAGTGTTGCATAAAGGGTCGAATGGATGCCGCGACCGATAGGCAGCAAATGCGGCACAAAAGTCAGTTGCGCCGGCTCACCTCTCCCCTGCTGAATATCGCGCAAGCCCTGCTCGATTTCCGGCAGATGTCGATGGCCTTTAACACCATACGCTTTAAAACTATCCGTGATTTCGGCAAACAACATGTCAACTTTAGCTTGGCGTCCAGCACCGCTGACGCCGGAGGCGGAATTAGCGATCAATCGGGTCGGATCCACCAACCCCTGTTCTAACAAAGGCAAAAAACCGAGTTGAACGGAAGTGGGATAGCAACCGGCACAGGCAATAAGACGGGCGTCGCGGATGCGGTCGCGGTTGACCTCTGGCAAACCATAAACGGCTTCTTGCGCCAGAGCCGGAGCCTGGTGAGGCTGGCCGTACCATTTCTCCCAAAGCGCCGTGTCGCGGATTCGGAAATCCGCAGAGAGATCCACGATGCGCGCACCAGAGTTGAGAAGTTCGGGCACCAAAGACTGGGCAACTCCATGGGGCGTGGCAAAGAAAATGACGTCACATTCCAATAGGCGTTCGGGGTTGGGGGCACTGAAGGCAAGGTCGCAGTGGCCGCGTAGATTGGGAAAAAGATCTGCCGCTTTTTTACCCTCTTCGCCGCGGGATGTGATGACCTCGACCCGCGCGTCCGGATGTCTCGCCAATAAGCGCAACAATTCCGCACCGGTGTAGCCGGTCCCGCCAACGATACCTACTCGAATCACCATCACCTCCACAATCGGTCTGTAACTACCACCACGGCAACAGCCGCAGCTGCGATTGCGACGCCGATACTGTGTAGAATCGCGCCCCAAGGGGACGTATGGTAATGGCCTTTCGGAGAAAACTGAAGTTGACTCACGGACTCACCCATTTATGAAAGACGCGGCGGAAGCCTCCAGATCCAAGTACCACCAGCGCGTACGCAGCGCTTTCCACCAGTTCCGCTACTCCATCTCTTATATCGACGCCCTCCCACAACTGACCTTTTTGGGCCTGCTCGTAGGCATCGCCGCCGGACTGGTCATCGCGTTATTTCGCCTGTGTATTGAATTTCCGTTGGGATTTGTTTTGCCCGCAGGTGCTGAAAGTTTTGAGCTGCTTTCGCTGACGCAGCGCTGGTGGTTTCTGGGCGCCGGAGGGTTTGGCCTGCTGTTGTTATTGCTTCTGGTCGGTAAAGGCAATCGGCAGGTCAGCGTCGGCCATGTGCTGGACCGGCTCTACAACTATCAGGGCCATCTGCCCGCCACCAATTGGTATGTGCAATTTGTCGGCGGCGTCATCAGCGTGATCAGCGGCCAGTCGGGGGGCCGCGAAGGGCCGGCGGTACAT
>JAEZGT010000248.1 GCA_023416875.1 Pseudomonadota bacterium | reverse complement strand
GTGAAGTCCTGCAGAATTTCTTTGGCGGTCGTGCGTGCGTGGGCACTGGCGTTGGCGTCGTTATCGAACTGCCGGCAATAGAACCAGCCGTGGCGTTCGGCCAGTTCCTGGGCTTTGGCCAGCGCGCCCGAACCTTTGTAACCCGCGGGCGTGAGCACGACGCGAGCGCCGAAAAAGCGGATCAACTTGCGCCGCTCCACACTGAAGTTTTCCGGCATGACGACCACCAAGGGATAACCCTTTTGCGCACACACCATCGCGAGTCCTATGCCCGCGTTGCCGCTGGTGGCTTCCACCACTGTCTGCCCCGGTTTGAGCGCGCCGGATTTTTCCGCATGCTCGATAATGCCGAGGGCCATGCGATCTTTTACCGAAGATGTGGGATTAAAAGCCTCGATTTTGACGAACAGGTTGACGTGTTTAGGTGCAATTTTTTGCAGGCGGACGCAAGGTGTGTTGCCGATGGTGTCGAGGATCGATGTGTAACGCATGAATATCCGCTCTACGGGGAGGTTTGGGGGAGGGAGGTGCGCCGGACGTCACTGCCGGAACTGGCGCAAGGGTAAATGTGGAGCGAATCACTGGCAAGTGTGGCAGCGGGCGCGGCCCGCAAATCTCCGCACAAAGGTGACGAGTGGTTGAATGGGTTTTGAACGTGTTAAGGCCAGCGGGAGCGATGCTCCCGCCGAGGGTTACATACCGGTTTGCAGCGCACCGCCGCTGGGATAGAGATTGCGTTGATCGATCAACTGGCCGTTGACGCCGTTAGAAAAGCTCTTCTCCTGGAGATGGGACGATACCACCGGATTACTGGCGCACCAGCTGACATTGGTTTGCAGCAGCTGTGCCTCGGGGAAATTAGCGAATTCTTCCGAATAGTCGCTTTCTGGCACAAGTTGCGCCACCACCCACTCCGCACGGGATTTCACCTGTTCTGCGCCTAGGCGGTTGCGCATGCCCCAGCCGAGGATGTAATCCTCACAGCGGTTAGAATTGGGTGCACTGGTGTAGCCGACATCGCGATCCATATTGAAGTGGAATTTCATCATTGCCTCTTCGAACAACATGGCGACATCCTCATACTGCGAGGAATAGTTGTAGTCGTCGTTGGCGCCGTCGGGTTCAAAATGCTCTCCCACCTTGGCTGCCGTCACTTTGCGATAGGCATCGCTGGCGGTCGCACCCTGATAGAGAATGCCAGCGATTCTAAACATTACATCCGACTCGAGAGGATCCAAGGTCCGCAGTTGGGTGGATGCATACTGGTTGTAAAGTGAGCTGGTGACGTACTCGACCCTCAGGGAGCGATTCACGCTGTCGAAGCTGGTTTGCGGGAAGACGTCATTAGCATGGGCGAGTTCGTGGAACAGCAGTTGGGCCATATCGACCACTACGCTATCGAGGTCGCGGACGCCGTTCCAAGGGCCGTTGACGTAGCGCCACACGGGTCGGAACGCCATCTGGCGGATGTATTCGCCGCGGTAGTCCTCCTGCTTATTGATGACGGCCAGTTCCTCTTCCGTCAGCCAGATGTAACCGGGGTCGAGATAAATCGTGGCGGTATTCAGGCTGTAATAGGAAGGGCGAATATCGTCATCGATCACCACGGCGGTCAGGGCGCCAAATAGATACAGCATGTCATCAGGCATTCGATTGAGTATTTCTTCCAAGCGGTCGCCCATCCAGGTGTGAGACACCAGCGTTCTTTCCAAGATATCGGCGACCGTTGGCGCCGTACCGGTTGCCATGGCTATGGGCGGAAGCTCTTCCAGGGTACAAGTGCTGCCGGAGCGAGCTGTGGCACAGCGCTTTAAGATCTCGCTGTAGGGGCTGTCGGTGATGTAGGGGGTGGTATTGTCCAGCCCTTCATCGCGGACGTTGTGTCGGTTTTTGCCACCACAGGCGGTCAGGGACAGCAGGCAGATTCCCAGGAGCAGGCCAGTAAAGCCGCGCATACATGATTCCTTTTTGCTTGGTAACTCGGACGGCCGCAACATGGCCGATTTAGGACAACTTAAAAATTGTAGCGGGTTCCGCGCGGGCCGGTTGAGGTGGCGCGAACGTTTTCTGGCTTTGGTCACAGACGCTCGACATGCGCCGGCCGCTTACCCATCAATATTTGACGGTGCAGCCGTAAAACCTCGGCGCCCGCCAGCGCACCTGGACGCGGTCAGTACTGGCCCTTTCCGCAGCGAAAGCGGAACCCGCGCAAACAGGGCGCAAAAGAGGCAGATCGGCAATCGGGCGAGCGGTAAACGCATGATAGACATCCGCAGAATTTGGGCTATTCGGCACAGGCGACAATGGGCGAGTTCCGATTCACGCTGATAAAACGGATGGCGGGGAGTGTAAAGGCAGATTTTCGAAACAATCGAAATAAGAAGATCGGCGAGCAAGCGCGGTGAGAGCACCGCGCGTTTTAACGATTAGTCGTCTCTGACAGTTAGTCGTCGACATGCATACTTGTGCGGTCGGAGACGTCGGCGCCATTTTCTTTGCTGATAACGATCTCTACGCGACGGTTTTGTTGACGACCCGCAGCGTTGTCGTTACTTGCAACCGGATACTCCTCACCGTAACCGACGATATCCACTCGCCCGGCGGCCACACCGTGTTTCGCTAATTCATTGCGTACGGTTTGCGCGCGTTCTTGTGATAGTTTCTGATTATAGGCATCGCTTCCCTGACTATCGGTAAAACCCTCGATCAGGATGTTGCGCTCTGGATACTGATTGAGAAATTCCGCCACCTTTTGTACGGTGCGCTGAGCGCCGGATTGCAAGGTGGCTTTATTGGTTTCAAATAGCACGGCGCCCAAAGTCAATACCAATCCACGCTCGGTTTCTTCCGCTTGCAGATCTGACACTTGGCGTTCCAGCTCCTGCGCGCGCCCGGCCATAGTGGCGGCCAAATCGCGTGCCCTTGCGGACTCCTGGCGTTCTGCATCCAATAAAATATCTTTACGGCGCAGTTCTGCGGAGGCGACGGTTTCTTCAGCTTGTTTTTGCGATACGTTTTCACGGGCAATTTCTATCCGTTTCTCGGTTAGAAACAACTGATGTTGATATTCATCTGCTGTACCTTTAAATGATTTCAATTTGTCCAATGACTCTTGCGCTTCACGCACGGCGATAGGTGCGTATCGCTTGCCCTCGGGACCGGAATCCAAATTGTCTATCTGACGTTGCAATTCAATAATTTGGCTGTTTTCTTTGGGTGTGGTAGCGCAGCCCGTCAGCAGGAGCGCGGGGGTTACGATAACAGCGGCTAGTAGCGTTCTCATAAAAAGTCTCCATTACATTATTCGAATGATTCGTAGGAGGAAGTGCTGCGCGAATTGGGCGAAGCTTCACGACGCAGTAAGTCCAGATTTTTTTCGATTTCCTCCGCCGCAGTCTGCGCTTTGCTTGAGCTGGTGCGGGCGATGGCCAGTTCAGAGCTGATCAGGGATTTTTCCAGCAGTTGCTCCGCTTCTTCAAAATCCTTTTTCTCTATTGAGCTTTGCGCTGCGTTGAGGTATTGCTGGGCGTCGCGCAACACTAATGGCGCGGTTTCCTCGGCTCCAGCGCTTTCGGCTTGCCGCACACGCTCCTGTGCTTGGGTCAACAAAGTGGTTGGCGCTGGTACTGAGCTGCACGCCGCCGTAAAAACCAGCGCGAGTGGAAGAAGAAAGCGAAAATAATAATTTTTCATAAGGAGTCTCCGCCTGTAATTCATACACGAATGATTTGTAGCCTTTACAGTATTCTGTATCAAATCATCGATTTTTAATAAAAATTCAAAACAGCGTGGGGATTTTTGCAACAAAAGTGCCACGGGTTAGTGGTGTAGGTGGACTTATTACGTAGGTAGGTTTAGATTCCGTGACGCCGCATTGTTGCGGTGTGCGACTGTGGTAACTGTGGAGTAAATGAATGAATACCCAAGCTATTCGGGCTATGGCTTTTTTTATATTGATCTGGTTAGTTTTGTTTTCGCGAGACGGCTTTGCCTTAGTGGTTTTGCAGTATCACCACGTCAGTACGGAGACGCCGCCGGCAACGAGCATTGCGCCCGAGCGTTTCGCGCAGCATATGGCATGGCTGGCGGAGAATCAGTACCAGGTTTTATCCATGCCAGATCTTTTGAACCTGCTGCAGGGCAATAAAACACTTCCAGATAAAGCCGTGGTAATTACTTTCGATGATGGATATACGTCGATTTATCACGCCGCCTGGCCAGTGCTGCGC
>JAEZGT010000232.1 GCA_023416875.1 Pseudomonadota bacterium | reverse complement strand
CTTTGCGCAGCGTCTGGGTGCTGACCACCTTGCGCAGTGGTGAGGATCACGCCCGCAGCCTCGGCATTGCCGTGGCCCGGTTGCGAATGCGGGTTCTGCTGCGCGCGAGCCTGCTGACTGGAGTTGCCATTGCGTTTGTCGGCGAGATCGGTTTTATCGGGCTGGTGGCGCCGCATATGGCGCGATTGGTATTTGGTGAAGACCACCGCTTTTATCTGCCCGCCAGCGCATTAGCTGGCGCTTTATTGATGAGTTTTGCGTCCGTGGTGAGCAAAATCATTGTCCCCGGCGTGGTCCTGCCGGTTGGGGTGGTAACCGCTCTCATCGGCATCCCGTTATTTTTGGCCCTGATCTTGTCCCGCCGCGGAGGTATTGCATGACCGCACTGACCATCGAGCAATTGAACGTGGCCTATGGCAAAAAGCCAGTGCTGCGCGATCTCTCCATGGAGCCGGTCGCACCGGGAAGCTTGGTGGCCCTGCTCGGCGCCAACGCGGTGGGAAAATCCACTCTGCTGAAATCCCTCGCCGGCCTGCAGCCTGCCCGCGGCAAAGTCTGGCTGAACGATACCGAGCTGCTCAGCATGCCCGGCGCCGAGCGCGTGCAGAAAGTCGGTTATCTACCGCAGTCGCTGCCGCAAAGCACCAGCCTGTTGGTATGGGAAGCGCTGTGCAGCGGCTATCGCGCGCTGCGCCCAGACTTGGCGAGCGCAGTGGTGGAACGGGATGTTCAGGGGGCATTGGAACAGCTGGGAATTCTCGACCTGGCGTTGCGGCCGCTCAGCACACTCTCCGGCGGTCAGCGCCAGATGGTGGGACTGGCCCAAGTGCTGGTGCGCCGGCCCGAATTATTGTTGCTGGATGAGCCCACCTCCGCCCTGGATATGCGCTGGCAATTGCGCGTGCTTGAGCTGCTACACGAGACCTGCAGCAACACCGGTGCCGTCGCTGTCATCGCCATTCACGATCTCAATCTCGCCCTGCGTTTTTGCGATTGGATTGCGGTATTGGCCCAAGGCAGCCTGATCGCCGCAGGTCCGGCGCGGGAGACGATCTCCGCCGAATTGTTGCGCACGGCTTTCGGAATAGAAGCGCGGGTAGAAAGTTGCAGCCTCGGCTGGCCAATAGTTGTCACTGACGGCGTACAAATGCGCAGAGTGCCGGCCGCAGACGCTAGCCGCCAAGATCGACGCCCCTCCCACGCGTTCGGTTAACGCGGCACCGCCATTACAATCGCGATTCCAAAGCACAGGACACTAAAGCCATAACGAACCCATTGGCCGGGCAACCATTTACTTAAAATACGTCCGCCAAACAGACCGGTTACGGTGCAGAGGATAAACAACCACAAGGGGATCGTCAGCGCTATGCCATCCTGCAAAGCCAATCCCACCGCCACGAGTGAATTCAGCGCGATGACCATCAGCGATGTCGCCACTGCGCTGTTAAACGATAGCGGGCTCACGGCCAGAAGCGCAGGCACCACAATAAAGCCGCCGCCCACACCTAATAAACCCGTAAAAAAACCGGCACTAGCGCCGATTGCAATCATTACGAAAAACGTTTTAGGCGTCCAAATAAATCGACCCGAATTCGGCGCAAGCGCACATACACTGCTAATAAGATTATTTTTTTCCCATGTCAGCTCTTTGCCGGAAAACAACATTCGTGCGCCGGCGATCATCATCACCGCCGCAAATATGCCATTGAGAACAACCGGACTTAGCCGATGCCCCAACGCCATACCGAAGGGCACAACCAACGCACCCGCGAACGCCAGAATAAGAGCAGCGCGATAGCGCAGAAGTTTTAAGCGCAGGCCGTGAAAAGTGCCCACCACAGCGGCAAGACCGACGGCAATTAACGCAACGGGGCGCGCGTCAGTTAACGCAACGCCCATTCCATACATCAGTGCGGGTATCGCAATAATGCCGCCGCCCGCACCCGTCAGCCCCATAATCAGACCGACCAAAAGCCCTAGCACAATCCCGCCGATCACTAGCGTTTATTCCATGGCATGTGCATCAGAATTTTCGCCATGCCGCAAAAGCCGGTGATGCCCGCAAACAACAATCCTGCGCCTACAAATCCTGAGAGATAGTGAAATTTCGGCGATACCGTCAAGCCGAGGACGCAGCCAGTTAACGCTAAAAATCCTGCGACAATTTGAACTTGGCGTTGCATCTCAAATGGTTGCGAGGAATCTTTTACCACTGGCTGTTGCGCCTTTTTCCAAGCATCAAGTCCGCCAGCCAAAATAAACGCTTCGGTTTTCACCACCTCCGCCAAGCGCTGTGCATTGGCAGACGTGCGCATGCCGGAGCGGCAATGAAAAATCACCTTCTGGTTATCAACACACGCAAGTGCGTCAGCTGATAAGGCATCCAGCGGAATATTTTTCGCCTCCCTAATATGCTCGCGCGCGTATTCATCGGCACCGCGAATATCAATCACAACCGCACCTTGCTGAATCAGGCGTGACGCTTCGCTGGGGTTAATATTGGCCAAACTCATAACTCAACTCCTGCCCGCATGGGCAACTGATTACGGACAAAAAATGTTTTTTAATGTGGAAATCAATTTCGCGACATCCGGATTGGCAATGCGGTAATACAAGGTTTGCGCGTCGCGACGGAAGGTAATCAGGCCTTCCTCGCGCAATTTACTGAGATGTTGGGACAGCGCCGGCTGCGTCAGAGCGACAGATTCGTTAAGCGCGCCCGCGCTTAACTCTTTATGCTGAATCAACAAACACAGAATAAGCAGACGATTTTCATTACTCAAAAGGCGTAAAAAAGCCGCCGCTTCTTGCGCGCCGTCGCGCATAAAAGATTCAACGCTCAATTTCTTCACAGGCATCTCCACCAACACGGTCCGCACATACACTTAACCGCGTGCAGCGCCGCTTCGATTGACATACAATTAAGACAATGCTTATATAATAGTTATCTTAAATATGTTGTCAACAGAGGACCAGCCATGTCGACACACATCAACATCCAATCGTTCTTCGATGAAGCGACCAGCACCGTCAGTTATGTGCTGTGGGAAAGCAAAAAGCATCACGCAGTGATTATTGATCCGGTGCTGGATTACGATCATCCCAGCGGCAAGTTCTCCACCACATCAGCGGATTTATTACTGGCTTTTCTCGACGCGCACCAGCTGGCGCTGCAATGGATTTTAGAGACTCACGCCCATGCAGACCACCTGAGTTCCGCTCCTTATCTAAAGCAGAAAACCGGCGCCCCGGTTGCTATAGGCGAGCACATCCGCGACGTGCAAACCTTATTTCGTCCGGTTTTTAATTTGAACGATCTTTCTGGAGATGGCAGTGAATTCGATCATCTGCTAAAGGATGGCGAGCGCATTCCATTTGGCGAAACTTTTATCCAGATTCTGCACACCCCGGGGCACACACCTGCATGCGTGTCGTATTACGTAGAGGGCAATTTGTTTGTGGGGGACACGCTGTTTATGCCGGATTACGGCACCGCACGCGCCGATTTCCCGGGGGGAAGCGCCGACGCGTTATACACGTCCATCCAACGCCTGCTCGCCTTTCCGGATGAGACCACTATCCATCTTTGCCATGATTACAAAGCGCCGGGCCGGGAGGAAAATTGCTGGACAACCACCGTCGCCGAACAACGCGCCCACAATATCCATGTGCACGAAGGAATTACCAAGGAGCATTTTGTCACCATGCGCAACGCGCGCGATGCCCAACTACCGGCCCCGCGCCTTTTGCTGCCGTCCATTCAAGTGAACATCAAAGCAGGACAGCTTCCCTCTGCGGAGAACAATGGCGTGCGGTACCTAAAGATTCCCATTCGCGAACAACCGATGGCATCCTAGCCACAAGTGAGTTCAGATAGCTCTCCAGACGCAAGCGGTGCCTAACCATGCCGCAAGATTCTCCTGTCGAACTCAGCCCAGCGGCGGAACAGTTGGTGCCGACGCTGGTCTTCTCGTAGTATTACGCCGCTGACGCCTATACTTGGTTTAATTGACGGTTGCGAGCGCGCTGTTGCGTCCGGCGTTCGAGGCAAAAATAACTACAGGCCGTTTTTAACGCAGTATCGGCGAGCACAGCAATTATGAAACTGCGTCCAGAAGAAATGACCATCTCGTCGCTTTTCAGATGGTTGCCCAGCAGGATTTATAGAGACAATTCGTGAACCCATTATTCAACGACAGCACCGTCGCCCGCGTTCTCCTGGTAGCTGTTTTGGTTGCCGGAGTTTATTTTTTCAGCGGTTTTGCGGTACCTGTG
>JAEZGT010000096.1 GCA_023416875.1 Pseudomonadota bacterium | reverse complement strand
ATTTCCGGCACCACCATACGGGCGGCGAGAAAGGGATCTTCGCCGAAATATTCAAAATTGCGACCGTAGAAGGGCAGGCGCGCAAGGTTGACGCCGGGACCGAGAATAATATCTTTATTGCGGTGGCGCGCCTCGCGGCCGAGCACCGTACCGTGCAGACTGGCCATCTTCGGATCCCAGCTCGCCGCCACCGCCGTCAGAGGCGGCAGATAAGTCGCAAAATCTGTATTCCAATTGGCCGAGTCCCAGCTGTGGCGGGAAATTTCCTCGCGCACGCCGTGGGGACCGTCACTGAGGGTCAATTCCGCAATACCCAAACGCGGTACACCGGCAACGGTAAATTTGCTGTTGGCGTGCACCAGGGAGATTTTTTCCTCCAGCGTCAGCTTCGCCAATAAACGCTCGACCTCTTGTTCAATCCACTGAGGTGAACGCGGTGATGTTGAGGATTTGCTGTGGGTTCCAGAGCAACCGACAAACAATAAAATACTGAAGAGGGAGAAAGACAAAAACCATAAGCACGAATGCGCGGGATAGTGACGATTCATAAGCCGGCCTGTTTGAGCGGGTCCTGGAAAATCCGGCTTCTTTATTTTTATAACAGCAAGATGGCGTAACAAGCTGTAAGGGCCGGGACGGCAAGCTTGACGCTTCCCCCTTCATGGGTCAAGCGAGGGCTCAGCTATTTGGCTGCGGGCGGCTCGTTTTTGTTGTCCAGATGGGACTTGCAGAAGGACAAAGCCTGTCGCGCTATCGGCGAGAAATGCTCTTTGATTTTATCCAGTCGGGAGACCAGATCGCGTGCGCGCGCTTCGTGAATATCAAATAAAAAATTGTCGTGCAGGTCCGGGCGGTAAGCGCCGATGGTTTCGCAATAATTGGCCGCAACACGCAGCAGCTTTTCCACCGACGCTTTGAAATAGGTATCCGGAACTTTAGGGAAAGGAAAAACGCCTTCAATATAGTCAGCAAATTCGACTCTGCGGGTGGCGTCCGCCGTGGAGAACTCCCGGCGCAATATATGCGTCAGCTCATTTTCGAATTGTTGCAGACAGCGCAGTCGATCCTGACTGCGACTTTCCCTGACTGCATTAACCAGCTCACGCTTCTGTTGGCGCAAGCTGTAAATCAACAAAAACAGAATTATCCAGAGCACCAGCGGACCGAGAATACCGCCGAAAAAGGTCGCAAAATCCGACCAGTCCACCGGTGCGCCGAGCAAGTCGAGCGTGTTATCGGCGTAATAGAAATAGAGAAATACCACCAGCAGGATAAGACAAATTCCAACTGCGGCTGCAATAACAAATTCCACGAGAAAATCCTGATTATTTTTATATTCATGTTGCGCTGCTCATAGATGCCGCGCTTGGCGTCAGTTGCCACGTAATATGCGCAAGAGACAGGTAAATGGCAAGCGCGGCATTGGAGAGTTTGTCGCATATTTGACCGGCGGTGTGATTACTTTCACAAGTGAATCGACACAAAATCTACTCGCAACACAGCAATAGCTCCCGGCCGAAAAATTGACAGACGCAACCAAGCGGCGTAGGGTCCGCCCGCGTTTTATTTCCAGCAGGACATTTCTTATGAGCGATTTACCTCAATGCCCCAATTGCCAATCCTCTTACACCTACGAGGACCGCGGATTATTTATCTGCCCGGAATGCGGTCACGAGTGGTCAGCCGACACAGCCACTCATGCCGAAACCGGCAAAGTCATCAAAGACGCTCATGGCAATGTGCTGCAGGACGGCGACTCGGTCACCGTGATCAAGGATTTAAAAGTGAAAGGCTCTTCCCTGGTGGTGAAGGTGGGCACCAAGGTCAAGAATATCCGCTTGGTGGACGGCGACCACGACATCGACTGCAAGATCGACGGCATAGGCGCCATGAAACTGAAATCCGAGTTCGTTAAAAAGGTGTGATGCGCGCCCCTAACGGGGCGGCTTTCAGGGCGCGGGCGGCGGCAATGCTTCTTTTTGTGGCTCCTGTTTTTCTGGTTCGTGTTTTTCTGATTGCGGCTTTTCCGGTTTCTGCGGAGTAAACCAGTACCCCTGCACGCCCAGATTGCGCCACGCCCAGGGCAGCCAGCGCATCAGCGCGAAGGCCAGCCACAAGGCCCACATCAGCATGGCGACGCGATAAACCCAGAGCGGCAGAGTGATGGCCCAGGCCAGGGGAATTTCGCCCTGGCTGTGGTCCTGATACCACTGCAGATAAGTGGCGCTGGAACCGTTGCCCGCCACCATCATCTCGGGGCGAGAGAGCAATGAAGCGGGAATGCTGGCGGCCAGGGCACCCAGCACCACAATGGACAGGCCGTAGAGCGCAATCTGGGTCAGATTGAACAGGTGATCCCCCGGCGGGCGCTGGCGCCGGCCGCGCATATGCAAGGCGACAAACCACACCGCGATAGCAGCCAATACGTAGAGATTGAACGTCGCCACCCCCAAACTCAGCAGAATCCATTCGTAAGCTTTCAAAGGCGTGGTGCCGCTGCGGGCAAGGCCCACGGCAAGCACTAACACCACCAACAGCACTCCCCAAAACAGCAGCGCGGGCCCGATCGACGGGCCGCCCACCAACAGCAGCCAGCGATCCGCCGGCAGGTTCATCACCAAACGCAGATTGGTGGCGGGCATGCCCAGATTTAACCCCGGCGTTGTGCTGGTCACGCCGCCGGCATTGTCGCTCTGCCAATCCACCTGCAGTTGATGGCTGCCGGGATTAACCGGAATTTTCAAGCGGTTCTGACTCTGGCTGATGGGGGTTTCACGGCCGTCGATCAGCACCCGCTGCAGTTGCGCGCCCTCCGGCAGCTGCAGGTCGTATTGCTCGCCCTGGGTCGCGCGCATCTGCAATTGCAGTGATACCGAGTTCGCGCGTTTGCCGATGCTCTGGTTCAAATTGACGGAATCCACGCTCAACTGGCTGCCCTCCACCGCAGTGGGGCGGGTAATGGCCAAGGTAACAGCCTCCCCCGGCCAGGGCTGCCAAGTATTGACGCTGCCCGCGACGGCGGGAATACCACTGACGGTGGCATGCCAGCTGGGCGATACATCCAGCGACCACACCTCCGCCCAGGGTTTGCCCTCCGCGGCCACCAGAGTCATATCGGCAAACGGCTTGAGGGTGGACTCCCAGCTGAATGCGTTTTGCCGCTCACCCAGGCGCACATCCATGCTGCCATCGCTCACTTGCCCGCTGCTGGGCGCCTCTCCCGGCAACAGCGGAATGGCGAGATTGACCACGCCTTCCGCCGGCGCAATGCGTTCCACCACGGTGGTGACTGTCCACTCCAGACCGACGCTGATGCGGCGGCTGACCGTCACATAAGGCGGTATCGGGTCCGGCAACAGGCGCTGCGCCTCCTCGCGAGCGGCTTGCGCCTGTTCACGTTGCAGCTGCAGCACCTGACTGAGTTGTTGCGCGTTGGGCGCGCCGCTGAGGCGCCAGTTGCGCAGGGTGTGGCGCACATTGTGGAGCGGCAGCTCAAAGGCGAGGGAAATCTGCTCGCGCCCGGCGGTGCTGCCCTGCAGCTCGATCTCGTGGTGGCCGCGGGTCAGACGCAGCCAAAGTCGCCCGTCAATGCTCTTCAACCACGCTGCAGAGCGGCCATCCACTGAGACACTTTGCGGATACCAGCCCGGCACCTGAGCAGGCAACGGAAAGGCGATATCCGACTCGGTGTGGACTCGCATTTTCAGGGTCAGGCGATTGTCGTCATCGGCGAGGGACACCGCCTCTATAGCAGCGCATTCCGGCAGGCACGCCGGCGGCTCGACTAGGCGTTTTTCCAGGGTTTTCAGCAGATTGTTATCCACGATTACCTGCGCTTGTGCCGGCGACGGCGCTATCCCAACTGTCATCAACAGCAATGCGGCGGCGGTGGCGTTCGCCGACCATACCCGCAACGGGGGCATAGGCACTCGCCCCCTCAAATGACGCACCAGCAATCCAGCGAGCAACACCGGCAGCAGAATTGCCAGGAGATAACCCAAGCGGTTCAACCAGGGCGGCACCAAGTACAGACTGGCGTCGTCCTCAGCCGTCACCGGACCGCTCCAGGACAGGTTGGCCTGATGCCAATTCCAGTCGGGCAAGCCCGGCCCCACCTGGATTTTCTGGCCGGGGTCGTAGGCTTTTTGCTGCATAGGAGGCGCGGAGACTTTGGTGGTTCTGGACCGCGACGCTTCATAGGCTGACGCGCGTAATCCTGTAACCACCACTTCCTCGACCGCCTGGCTCGCTTGCGGCACCGGCTGCATATCCATGTCGACGCCATTATCGAAACGGGCATCCTGCACCATCCAGCTCTTTTCCAGTTGTGGATACAGCGCCTGGCGCGCCTGCTGTACGGCAAACGGCAGCAAGATCAATAACAGCGCCGCGAAACTCAGCCACAAATAGCGCTGCAGCCAAGTGACCCAGCGCCCCTTGGCAAAAGGCAATAGCGCAAACACCACAGCGAAATTCAACCAGATCACCACTGGCGAGCCGCCGCGCTGGAACACCAGCACTACGGTGGCGAAGGCGACGGCACCAATGAGTGGAGTAGTCGCGCGCCCGAGGGCAACGGCAACGATGAGCACAAGGAATATTTCCCACAGGCTCCAATTGCCAATCCAACTGCCGTTAACTCGGTCAGCACCGCTGGCGTGCAGCAGCGACCATCCCGGCGGCAGGTGGAGACGCGTATTTACCTGATCGAAATTTGCCTGCCAGCCGGTGACGGGAAGCGAGGCGTCACGCGCCAGCCGGCTTACTGCCAATAGCTGCAACTGCTGCGCGCGTATCTCGACGCCCCGCGGACTCTGCTCGTCCAAACGGGTTACGGAGAGCGGCTGCCCGGCCTGCTCGGCGCGGCCCAATTCGTACATGGGCTGCACCTCCAGGCGCTGGCTGCTGGTAAAAGAACCGTTGATGACGTCCTTAACGGTGTAATAACCGCCGGTGAAATCCAGCCAGAGGTCTTTATTGAGAGCTAGTTGATTGCCCAGAGGATTGGGGTCGCCGCGATGCAGCTCGCGCAAAGTCAGAGTACCGCCGGGCTCAGCGAGATACGTCGGCAGGCTCTGCCATTCCCCCGGCAACTGGGTCTGGCTCGGGTCCATGCCCGGCAGCCCTTCCAGCTGCACGGTGCGCAAGGCGGGATTGGCCTGGAATACCCAGACCTCCTGGGTCGGCCACAAGTCATTCGACGGCTGATAAGCGAGGGTGTCCAAAGGTGTGGCGCCGTGGGCCAGCAGGCGGATCTCCCACCGACCAGGCTTTAACTGCACGCGCAGGCCGCCGTCCTTCTCCACCCGGGCGGGCAGATCGCTGCTGAACTGGCGCGGCACAAATCCCGGCAGCAATAAGGGGCCGGTCTGCACCTCGCGCTCTTTGCCGCTCACACTGAGCTGCACCCGGGTTTCCAATAACGCGGGGTTGGCATCTTCGAGACGGCGGAAAACTTTGATATCGAGGCTGTCGGCGCTGGGGCCGGCGGTCTCTTCGATCTGGCCGCGCAGCCATAATTCGCTGGCGCTGGCGCGGGTGGGATTGGCAACCGCGCTGCCATCAATACTGAGGGAAAGCAGGCCGCTGGCCTCCGGTATCGGCAAGGTACGCGGCAGCGCCTGCCAAGCCCAGACGCCGGTTAGTAGATGCTGTCCAGGTGGCAAAAACACTTGGGGTTTGCCGTCGCGGCGGACCACCGCGACACTGCCGCCGCGATTGGCCACCCGCTCCGGCCAGAAACCATCGGCCCCGGGCAGCACCACCCAGGCCTCGGCGAAGGTTTCTACCGCCAGCTCAAACTGGCCGCCGGCGCGGCCCAATTGCAGATCCAAGCGCCCCGGCCACACGCAAGTGCGCTGGGCCTGGTTGTACAAATGCGGACATTGAATATCCGGGTGCTCATGCAGCACCCACTCGCGCCAGTTGCGCAGTTCCGGCGGTATCACCACCTCCGCCGCAACCGCCCCAAATACCACGCACAACCATCCGACCAGCACCGCCAGATATTTCCGCATGTTGTTAACCCTTTGTTGTTTGTATTCCTAAGTTTTTTATTGGTTTCTAAACTAGTGCTGCGGACGGGCTTCAGCGAAACCGAAATGAAGTCGGAGGCCGGTCCCGAACGGGAGTCGAAGGCGCGGCCCCTGAGCGAGGTCGAAGGGCCGCCTTTGGTTTAACCCAACTCCACCCGTTTCCCAGTAGCGCCTGACTGCAACACCGCCTGCACAATCCGAATATCCTTTAGCCCTTCACTGCCGGGCACCATCACATCGGTGTTATTGAGAATAGCCAACGCATCGTCGTCCATCTGCTTGGCCTGTTGATGCACGATTTTTTTATCGAGGGCTTTGCCGTCGCTGGTGCGGCCTTGCACGCCGTTGTACGCCTGCATGGGTTGCAGCTCATACCAGCCTTTTTCGCAGTCCACTTTTAAATGATTCATGCTGCGGGTAACGCTGGTAGCGCAGTGGGCGATGACGCCGCCCGGAAATTCCAGATCGAAAATCGCGGTGGAATCCGTCTTGGTGAAAATGTCCGGATAGTCGTTTTCGAAGCGGCCGGTAACAGCGATGGGTTCCAAACCGGATGCGTAGCGCGCAGCATTAATCGGGTAGACGCCCATATCGTAAATCGCGCCGCCGCCTTTACTCTGGTCCATACGCCAATCGTCCTGCGGCGCGCCGCGGCCGGCGTAGCCCGCTTCGGCTTTTACGGTTTTGATCGCGCCGTACGGTTTGCTTTGGGCAAATTCGATCACGGTGCGAGTGTTGGGCTCGTGCT
>JAEZGT010000045.1 GCA_023416875.1 Pseudomonadota bacterium | reverse complement strand
CCGCCAGCTTGGAGAAGCTCGACAAGCTCCTGCCCGAACCGCGCAGTGAGGCCAACCGCCGGCGGGTGGCTCAGCTCAACAAAACCGGTATCGAGTTGTACAAGGAAGGGCAGTACGACGAGGCTCTGCATTTTTTCAATCGCGCGACGCTGCTTTATCCGCGCCACGTGGGTATGCAGTTGAACCGTCTGCAGACACTGATCGCCAAAGTCAAAGAAGCGCCCGCCGACGAGACATTGCGCAGCCAGATGCAAGAGCAGTTGCAAAAAGTCGAAACCTTAGTTGCGGTAGACCCGAATCCCGCACAACTTGAACGTTTTCGACAATTGCGTGACAAGGCGCGTCAGGTGGCCTGACGCGCCTGCACAATATCTACATCAGCTTTTTTTGAATTCCGCCCATATGGGGCAGTGGTCGGAAGGTTTATCCATGGAGCGGATGGTGTAATCGATGCCGGCGTCCACACAGCGGCTCATCAGATTGTGGCTCGCAAGGATCAGGTCGATGCGCAGTCCGCGCTTCGGGTCTGATTCAAAACCCCTGCTGCGGTAATCAAACCAGCTGAAGCGATCCGCCTCCTCCGGGTGTAGGTAGCGGAAGGTGTCCACCAACCCCCAATCCAGCACTTTTTGCAGCCATTCCCGCTCCTCCGGTAAAAAGCTGCACTTGCCAGTGCGCAACCAGCGTTTGCGGTTTTCCTCACCGATGCCGATATCCCGGTCGGTATGCGACACATTCACATCGCCCATGACGATCAATTGATCCTGGTGGGAATAGTTATGATTCAGGTGGGCCAAAAGATCGGCGTAGTAGCGCCGCTTATTAGGGAATTTCACCGGGTGGTCCTGACTTTCTCCCTGGGGAAAATAGCCGTTGAGGATATGCAGCTGACTGCCGTCATCCATTTGGAAGGTGCCGCTGATAAAACGTTTCTGGTCGTCGGCGGTATCGCCGATAAAGCCCTTGGTGACATTTAGAAATGGATATCGCGACAGCAGGGCAACGCCGTAGTGGGTTTTTTGCCCAAAAAATTCGACGTGATATCCCATGCTCTTGATCTCTTCCAGCGGAAAGTCACCATCGGTGACTTTGGTCTCTTGCAGTCCAATAAAGTCCGGCTGGTGGTGAGCGACTATAGCGGCAATCTGGTGAAGGCGCAGGCGCACGCTGTTGACGTTGAAGGAAACACATTTCATGGCAGGGCTCGCAGCGTAGATCTGAAAAGGTCCGGCTTATAGCACAAGCGGCAGCTGAGAAAAACAAAAGGCCCCGCAGGGCCTTTGATTCGGAAGTGAAGTTCCTTAGAAATTGGCGACTTGCTGCTGTGGTGACTGCATCAAGTCAACCATATCGATAAGGATATAGCCCGCTTCGTTTAGCAAGGCATCAGTTTCCGTATCAATGGAGGGACGCGCTTCAGAGGCAACTTTCTCGGCGTTGGCTTCCTCTTCTTTTTCATAGGCGCGATACGCATCCAGATTTTCAAACGCCTTCAGACCTTTTGCCGTGCGGCGCTTGTTTTCCAGCGTCATCTGTTCACGCTCGAGATCTTCTTTTTCCTTAATGCGGGTCTGTTCATTCAGCGAAACCTGAGTGCGGGATTTATTGCGCAACATCAGTGCCACTTGCTCTTGCAGAAGGATAATGTCCGGATCTTTATCCGAGCGCTCGCGGTGACGCTTGTCGAGGGTGGGCAGCATCTGGCTGAAATCGAAATATTTGCCGTGTTTGGCCGGCGCGATTTGATCCCAGGGCAGGGCGGTAGGATATGCCGATTCACCCACCTGATCCGTATCGATCAGCATAGGCAGGTTGATGTCCGGAATAATGCCGCGATGCTGAGTGCTATCGCCAGAGACGCGATAGAACTTCGATTCGGTCAATTTCAGCTGACCTTCGGGCAAATCGCTCAGCAGCTGTACGGTGCCTTTACCAAAGGATTGAGAGCCGACGATGATGCCGCGGTGATAATCCTGAATGGCGCCGGCAAAAATCTCGGAAGCCGAGGCGCTCAGGCGGTTGATCATCACAATCAGCGGACCGCGGTACAGCGCCCGCGAACGCGAGCGGTTGTGTTGTGAAATGCGGCCGTCCGCTTCGCGGATCTGTACCACTGGGCCCTGATCGATAAACAGGTCGGTCAACATGGTGGCTTCTTGCAGAGAGCCGCCGCCGTTGTTGCGCAGGTCCAGAATAATGCCTTCGACATTTTCCTCCTGCAGCTCACGCAGCAGGGTGGCGACGTCGCGCGTGGTGCTGCGGAAGTTCTGATCGCCGCGGCGGTAAGCTTCGAAGTCGTGGTAGAACGCTGGAATATCGATGACGCCAACCTTGCGTTTGCTGGTGCCGTCGCTGATTTCAATCACTGCTTTTTGGGCCGCCTGGTCCTCCAGTTTTACGGTGCCCCTGCGGATAGGCACTATCTTGGGAGCGGCATCGGCTGTGAGGACTTCCAGGCGCACGAAAGTGTCTTTTTTGCCACGAATTTTGTCGACGACTTCGTCCAGGCGCCAACCCACTACATCGACGATTTCGCCTTCCATACCCTGTCCGACGCCGACGATTTTGTCCGCCGGTTTGAGCTGTCCTTGTTTATCTGCGGGGCCGCCAGCGACCAAGCGCACGACCTTGGTGTGCTCATCTTCTGACTGCAACACCGCGCCTATGCCCTCGAGCTGCAGGGACATATTGATATTGAAATTCTCGGAAGTGCGCGGGGAAAAATAATTGGTGTGCGGATCGTAGAGCACCGTCAGTGAATTGATCAGGCTTTCAAACACGTCCTGAGAGTTCTGCTGAGTGGTGCGGTGCAATTGGTTTTTGTAGCGACGTTGCAGCGTCACTTTGGCTTCGTCGACATTTTTGCCGGCGAGTTTAAGATTCAGCACGCTGAGCTTGAGGCGTTTGTCCCATAGGTCATCCGCTTCGGCGCGGTCACGTGGCCAAGGGGCTTTTTCGCGGTCCATTTCCACCGAGTCTTCGCCCTTGAATTCAAAGGTGACTTTGGGATTGTCTAGCTGCGTCAGTACCCATTCCAGCCGGTCCACCACGCGTTTTTGGTAGACGCGGTAAATTTCGAAGCCCGGCTTCAGATCACCTTTTTTAATATAATCATCATGTTGGAGCTTATCCTTCATGAAGTTGTCGATGTCGGTCTGGAGAAAATAGAGGCGGCCGGGATCCAGGGTTTTCAAGTAATTATCGAGAAATTCCACGGACAGTTTGTCGTCAATCGGCAGATTGCGGTAATGCCGTTTGGACAATTTATCCATGATGTCGATGGTCGTGACCGACTGCGCTTTGGTGGGTTCGAGTGTCGGTGTGGCCGTGGCGGCTGCAAAGCTCTCCAGGGCGAGGGTGGCGGACAGAACACACCAGAAAAGACGAGCGAACAACAATTGATTAGATCCTGAAGTTGAGCTTGAAGAGAAAGTCATAATCACCTGGTCGGGCATATTTGCACGCGTAGAACGTGGTTGCAGCGCCGGTATCGAAAAAGTTTAGGAAACTCCACCCCATTCGTCGAGGTGGACCGCGCAACGTCCGGTTAGTCCGGTCCGACGAACCCTATGCTATAACAACCGCGGTGTCGAATAACAGAAGGCTCACTCCGCCACGGGGGCCTTCGTTAGTCCGCAGCAACGGGAGAGGGTTCCGAAGCAAATGAGAACCCGTTAACTCCACCGCATTCTGTTACGTGCTCCATGTCATTGATC
>JAEZGT010000011.1 GCA_023416875.1 Pseudomonadota bacterium | reverse complement strand
TGCGACAATCAAATCCCAACACGCCGCAGACTGCGCCGCTGGCATCGGTTAATAACCGTGTGCTGACTACCCGATTGGTGATGGCGATTTTGGCGCGCTTCAATTGCCGATAGAGCACTTTTTTAATGTCGTGGCCTTCCGGCATGGGCAATACATAGGAGCCCATGTGGTGGACTTTTTTGACCGCATAATCGCCGGTACCGTCCTTCTCAAATTTCACGCCCCAACGATCCAGTTGTTCGATGGTGGTAAAGCTGTGTTTAGCATAGGCGTAAACCGTCGCCTGATTGACAATACCGTCATTGGCGATGGTAATTTCCCTGGTATATTGTTCCGGCGTTGCGTGGCCGGGAATCACCGCATTATTTAAACCATCCATGCCCATACTGATGGCGCCGGAGCGTTTAACGTTGGCTTTATCCAGCAGCAGGATGCGCAAATTCGGATTGCGTTCCTTGGCTTTAATCGCCGCCATAGGACCGGCCGTGCCGCCGCCAATGACAACAATGTCGTACTGCTGCTCGATATGATTGATGGCGTTTTCACTCATGGGTATTTCTCTGCTGGGTGCTGCGCTGACGGTCGATGCGCAGGCGATATTGAAATGCGTCGCCGCGGTAATACAGATATTCAAAATCCAGCGGCACCCCTTGCTCGGTATGCGTCAGGCGCTCGATACGCATGATTGGGGTGTTTTCTTGGATTCTTAAAGCCTGAGCCAATTGGCGGTCCGCCAGAATGGCGTCAATGGCAATGGTGGCGTGACCCAATGCAATATTGAGGTCATTTTCGAGAATCAGAAAAATATCGCGGGTGACCAAGTCGGATTTTTCCAATTGCCGACCGATTTTTTCGGCAACATACGTTACTTCGAGCGAAACGGGCTCGCGATTAATCAAACGTACCCGTTTAATTTCTGTGACCACGGCGTCGGTCTCGATGGCAAGGCGTGCGGCGACTTCTGGAGCAGCCACTACATGATGCACGCTGTGTACTTGGTTGATTACCTCATATCCTTGCTGCACCAGAGATTCGGCAAGGCCCTGCAAACTGCTGATATTCTGGTAAACCTTAGGTTTACTAACAAAAGTACCTTTACCGTGAATTTTGAAAATCAACCCCTCTTTTTGAAGATCATTAAGAGCCTGTCGCACGGTGATGCGGCTCACGCCGAATAAATCGCACAACTCATATTCCGAAGGCATGCGACTGAGCGGCGTATGGGTGCCATCGAGAATGCGGGCGCGCAGCAATTCGCGAATCTGGCTGTACAGCGGAAATGGCGACAGCGCCAGATTCCGATTCGGGGAATATCTCATTTGCTTCGGTTTATCCTGTTATAACAAGTTGAGGTTCAGTTAAATCGCAGGGCGTCGAATTCCTTCCTGCGAATTTACGCGTTGACTAAATGGGTGGCATGGCGGAACCGTACGACAGAACCGTCAAATTCACTGATCTGCGCATGTGTTGAAGACTCGTCAGCGGTCACTAGGTAATACCGACTTTTGGAAAACACCTTTAGCAAACTCAATGGCGGCGACCATGGAGATCGTTCTCCCGTTTCCACCACGTGAGCGAGAATTGCGTCGGGCTCCAGCTCAAGCGAATGCAATAACGCCAGATCTTCCGGGCCACGCACATCCACTCCGATTTGATAACCGCGCTCGCGGTAATCGCAAAAAGCTTGCTGAAAACGCGGCAAGCTGTTGTGGTTGAGCAAACGCGTATGCAACAGCACACGCTCAGGACCGAGGCCACAGTCACTTAAAATGGCTTCGAATACTTTGCCGTAGTTATCCGTCACGGAGGTGATATGCCGCGGATGCACGCTGAGCGAGAGAATCCCGTTGCCACTAAATCGCTGCAGATAATTCAGCGAATGCAATGTGCGTACCAGGCGATCCAGTTGAATAATGTGCTCTGGCTCATCCAGTGCTGCGTACACCTCGTCAATATTCAATTCATTTCCAGTGGCCGCCCGCACTAGAGTTTCGCTGTCATAGCCAATGACATGTTTGCCGTCGGGGCCGAGAATGCGGAAAAAATAACTGCCAAAGGTCAAGCTGCCATAGCGCGCACCGAACATATCGGAGGCCTTATAAAAGCCGGTCGCAGGCAATGAGTGCGTTCTTGCCGTGAATTGTAACTGCTCATTGAAATAATCCATCAGCACTGTCAGAGGCATATACCAAATCGATACCAAATAAAAATTAAAAGCATCATCGTGAAGCGACACTCGATTAGGCGGCGATCTTATCGACGCGTTAAATAAATTCAAAATAAGAAATATCGGAATACTTATGCATTAATAAGGAAAGGAAATGAACACCATCGCGCTGTTTAAATTTCAACAGCCAGAAAGAATAGGCAGCTGAAATTTCAACTTTTGTGCTGATAAATCAACACGCAAGCTGACACGAAAAACAACATCGAGCCATGTGAATTCTTATGGGCTTACTCTGTGGTTAAAGGCGACCGGTTATAGAAAATTGGTCTATTAACGTCGATTCCCACAACTATTCTTTTTAAGAAGAAGATAAACAGCCGTTTGTGCCAGGGAATACGCGTTATGGGGTTGACTGGGTGGTTCACGCTAAAGCGCAAGTTGTTTGCTCTTGTTGCACTTCCTTTGCTTCTGTTTCTGTTATATGCCGTTTTCTTCAGTCACGAGCGCTACCAGGACCTTGGGCAGGCACGGGATGTATGGCATCTCGCCCGTGCAACCGAAATTCTCACAGTGGTTCATCGCTTGCAATTCGAGCGCAGTGCGGCGGTTGGCTACGCTTCCGCAAGAAGCGAAAAAAATTTGCGAGAGTGGCGCAAGGCAGCGGAGCTTAGCGATCGATTGGCGCTAAGCTTACCTGACCTGCGAAAGGAGTTGATTCAGGACGGTGCAGGTCCTGATGTGCTCGATGCGCTGGACGGTTTGAGCGAGGAACTCGAAAATTTGCGCAAAGCCCGCGATCAGCTCACCAAGCTTGAAATTCCCCCCATCGAAATTCAAAGCGCTTATACCAGCATCATCGAACACATCCATGTGCACGTCAGCAATTTGCTAGGTCTTGCCTCCGGCAGCCGAATTTTTCAATTGGCAGATTCACTCACCGCAATTGCGGAAATAAAGGAGCTGCGCGGACGCGAGCGTGGGCTGGTCAGCATTATGCTTAATAACGGCAGTGCGACCGAAGCCGAAATCCGCAATTTGTTGGCTTTGGTAACCAAGTACGAATTTCTCAGCCAGAAGTTTTTGAAGATGGCGCCAGTGCCGTATCAGGAATATTTTATTCGCCTGAACATGGATGAGACAGGCAGCGGCGAAGGGCGGATTGTGCAGGATATTTTAAGCAAGGAAGCCAATTCAACCATCCGCGGCAACCCGGAACGCTGGTTCGCCACCGCCACTCAACGCCTGGATGGCTTGCGTGAGCTGGAAAAAAACATCAACAAGGATTTGTTGGATTACGCCGAAAATCGCCGCGGCCAGGCGTTCAAGTCACTACTTTTATCCTTGCTGGTCGCCGCTGCCACCATCGCCCTGGTGCTGACCCTGGTGGCCATAGCCACGAATAAACTCATAGAAGGTTTTATCAAATTGCGTGATTCCGCTGTGGAATTCACCCACAGCGGGGAGTTAAAAGATGTCGCGTTGAATAGTAGCGATGAGTTGGGCGAGCTCGCCCGCGCCTTCAACCGCATGATCGCGCAGTTGCGTCACATCAGCCATGCGGCAGAGGCGGTCGCCAGCGGCGATTTCTCCCAGCAAATGGAAGTAAAGAGCGAGCGCGACCGGCTGGCCCAGTCCATGAACCATATGATCAAGACACTGCGCGATTCGGTTGAGCGCATGCAACTCGAGAACTGGCTTAAAACCGGCCAAGGCGAGCTTGCCCTGCAAATCAACACCGATCAGGGTGTTCAGGACCTGGTGCAGAAGGCTGTGACCTTCCTGGCCGAATATCTGCGTGCGCCTGTCGCAGCAATTTATCTGGTCGATCACGAGGAAGTTGCCGAGCTCTGCGCAAGCTACGCCTACACCTTCCGCAAAGAAGCGCGCAATCGTTTTGTCAAAGGCGAATCCCTAGTGGGACAGGCAGTGCGCGAGCGCAAAACCATAGTCGTGGACGATTTGCCACCGGATTATGTCCGCGTTAGTTCCGGCCTTGGCCAGGTCCCGCCGCGCAGCCTGGTGGTGATACCGCTGGTGTACGCCAAAAAAGTGTTAGGCGTGCTGGAGCTAGGATTTCTCCATACCCTTGAAGAAGTGGAAATGGATCTGCTGGCGAAATGCGGCGACAGTCTTGCCGTCGCGCTGCACGCCGCCCTGGGCCGCGACCGGCTGGCGGAGATGCTGGAAGAGTCCCGCGCGCAGTCGGAGGAATTGCAGGCGCAGCAGGAAGAATTGGAACAGGCCAATTCCGAACTAGAAGAACAAACCCAGCAATTGGAAGAGTCGCAACAGGAGCTACGTATTCAGAAGCAGCAGCTGCTTGAAGCTAATGAAGAGCTGCACCAAAAATCTGAAGAGCTGGTGGTGCGCAATCGCGATATAGAAGCGCGCTCGGAGGAACTGGAAAAAGCGCGTTCGGAATTGGAGGAAAAAGCCGAAGAGTTGATGACTGCCAGCAAATATAAATCTGAATTTCTTGCCAATATGTCCCACGAGCTCCGCTCACCGCTCAACAGCTTGTTATTGCTGGCGCAAAATCTGCGGGAAAACGATGATGGTAATCTCACGCAGGAGCAACTGGAGGCCGTGGGGATTATTCACGGCTCCGGCCAGGACTTATTGAAGTTGATCAACGATATTTTGGATCTGTCCAAAGTCGAAGCAGGTAAGTTGACCATCGAACGCGAGGATTGCAACCTCGCCGATCTTATTCAAACGCTGCATCAGCAATTCTTGCCCCAGGCCAAAGATAAAAAACTGCAGCTCACTGCCACCGTCAGTGCTAGTGCGCCTAAAATCATTCACACCGATCCGCAACGTCTGCAGCAAATTCTGCGCAATCTGTTGAGCAATGCCATCAAATTCACTGATGCCGGCGAAGTGGCGCTTACTGTCGAGCCGGATGAGCGGGGCGGCTTGCAGTTTCATGTACGGGACACGGGCATCGGCATTCCGAAAAAACTACAGCGTGCGATTTTTGAAGCATTTCAGCAGGGGGACGGCTCCACGCGCCGCAAATTTTCCGGCACAGGCCTCGGCCTTACCATTTCGCGAGAGCTGTCGCGTCTGCTCGGTGGCGACATTAAATTGCAGAGCGAGGAAAACAAGGGGTCGTTATTCACTCTGCGCCTGCCACGGACCACTATAGTCGCCGGCGAATCTGTGACTGAAAGTCTAAATAGCCCCGCCACCCGGTATAGCAAAGCGGTAATTGACAAAGGGCATCATGACGACATGCAGCTGACATTGCGGACTGAAACACCCCAAGACTTACACGAAGGAAATGAAGCCGATATTCCACAATTTGTGGCGGACGACCGCGACCAATTACAGGCCGGACACAATCTACTGCTGATTATCGAAGACGATTTGGTCTTTGCCCGCTGCATGATGGAACTCGCCCACAGTCGCAATTTCCAGTGTTTGGTCGCTGGCGACGGCCAATCCGGCGTGCAGATGGCGCAGCGATTCAAACCCAACGCTATTGTGTTGGATATGGTATTGCCGGACGGCAGCGGCGATCAGGTGATGCAAAAACTGGCGGAGCAGGGTGCAACGCGGGATATTCCAGTGCATATAGTGTCATCCCTGGATCAGGAAGACGTGGAAAGGGGCGAGGCCATCGGGGTACTCACCAAGCCTATCAGCAAAGAATCCATCGACAACGCCTTTAATAATATTCTGAAGCACCTGCATACCAATCAGAAGCGTCGAGTATTGGTGATCGAGGACGACCGCAACACCCGCAAAGGCATAGAAGCTTTATTGCGCAATCGCGATGTGGAAGTGCTGCATGCCGAGACCGGGCAGGAGGGGTTGGAATTACTGGAAAGGGAGCCGGTAGCCTGCGTCATTCTCGACCTCAATTTGCCGGATATGAACAGTGTGGAAGTGCTGCAAAAAATCGCCGGAGAAGGCGTTGCTGACCCTTTGCCGGTGATTATTTATACCGGTGCCGATCTCAGTCACGAAGAATATAAACAACTTCGTCAGTACACAGACAATATCATCATCAAAGGCAGTCTCGCCCAGGAGCGTTTGCTCAACGACGTGATTCTGTTTCTGCACAGTGTTCAGCCCAAAGGGCAACAATCCTCCGCGTCCCTCAGCAACGATGTGCTGAAGGATAAAAAGATTCTCATAGTAGACGACGACATGCGCAACACGTTTGCGCTTACCAAGTTGTTGCGCCGCCACGGGGTGAAAGTGGTGATGGCGGACAATGGCGGGCTCGCGCTGCAAAAACTCAGTGAATATAACGATATCGAAATTGCCATTATGGACATCATGATGCCGGAAATGGACGGTTACGAAACCATTCGGCAAATTCGCGAAAGAAAAGACTATAAAAATCTGCCAATTATCGCCGTCACCGCCAAAGCCATGCCGGAAGACCGAGACAAATGTCTGCAGGTGGGCGCCAACGATTATCTCGCGAAGCCGGTCGATCCCGATCGGCTTATGTCGGCGCTGAGAGTTTGGGCGAGCGCATGAATGAGGATGCCAATATAACAGTGCTGGATCACAAGGAGTTCGGTGAAGATATTATTTTTGATTCTGTTGAACAGATCGAGATGGACCTACTATTGGAAGCCGTTATGCGACGCTACGGATACGATTTTCGACAGTATTCGGAAAATGTACTGCGGCGTAGGCTGAATCTGTTCCGTGTGCATTGCAAGGCGCAACATCTATCGGAAACTTTGCCGTTTTTGTTGCGAGATCAGGAGTTGATGCATCAGCTACTGTTGACTATGTCGGTTCCCGTAACGGAATTCTTCCGCGATCCGGAATTTTTCACCGCATTTCGAAAACAGGTTGTACCCATACTGCATACCTATGCATTTATCTCCCTGTGGTGCGCGGGCTGCGCCAGCGGTGAGGAGGCCTATAGCTGGGCGATATTGCTGGAAGAAGAGGGGTTGCTGGAACGCTCGCGGATTTACGCAACAGACATCAACAGCCACGTACTGCAAGAAGGCCGCAGCGGCGTTTACAGCCACGACCACTACACGAAAGCCTGCGAAAATTATCTGGGCATGGGTGGCAAACGCAGTTTCGATGATTACTGCCAGCGCAGCTACGGCGCAATCAAAATGGCCGGGCGGCTGCAAAAACACATTACCTTTGCCCGCCACAATTTAGTCCATGATGGGGTGTTCGGCGAGATGGTGGTGGTGTCATGCCGTAATGTAATGATTTATTTCAACTCCGAACTTAAAAAGCACAGCCTCGAGCTGTTTTCCCGCAGTTTATGCCACCAGGGCTTTTTATGTCTTGGCGACACTGAAGCCATAGATCCAGAGCACATCAATTTGTTTTTTCAGCTTTCCGACAGACGTCATCGCATCTACCAGAAGATGCATGCCGGACTTAAATAACTGGAGTGCCTTACCCATGACAGTCGCCACACGTCCGAAAATCTTAGTCGTCGATGACCGGCCGGAAAACCTCACTGCTATGCGTCACATTCTGAGCAAAGTCAATGGCGACGTGATTTGTGCGGAGAGCGGTAATGAAGCGCTGAAGCATTTGTTACGAAATGAGTTTGCGGTGGTGTTAATGGATGTGCAGATGCCCGAAATGAACGGTTTCGAAACGGCGGAGTTGATCCGTAGCAACGAAGAAACCAAAGCCGTTCCCATTATTTTTGTCACCGCCATTAATAAGGAAAAGCAGTATGTGCAACAGGGTTACGAGCTTGGCGCAGTGGATTACCTGTTCAAGCCCTTTGATCCGCAAGTACTGCGTTACAAAGTCAGCGTTTTTGCGGAATTGTTCAGAAATCGCTGTGAATATGTTGAACTTGCGCAAAAGAACCAATTAATTCTCGATTCAGTGAATGAAGGAGTATTAGGCCTCAATCCCGCAGGTGAGATTATTTTCAGCAACCCTTCGGCTGGGCGTATGCTGCAAATGAATCGGCAGTTGTTGGAGGGCCAAAATATCGTGCGTTTTATCCAGGAATACCAAAGCGTGGCATGGGAAAATACAGAAATTTACAGCACCTGCATGGCTGGCAGGACCTTTACACAACGCGACCTGAATTTTTTGCTGCATACATCCAAAGATTCCTTTCCGGTAGAATTTTCCGTAACACCGATGAACAATTCAAAAGGGTTGCTGGAAGGATTTGTATTGGTTTTTGAAGACATTAGCGTGCGCATAAAAGCCGAACAGCAACTGGCTCAGCTTGCTGAGTACGATCCTCTCACCGGACTCGCCAACCGCCGTCTCTTTTACCGCATGCTGCCGAAAATTCTTGCCAAGGCAAAACGCTTCCGCCATAGCGTGGCACTGCTGTTTATAGATATCGATCATTTCAAAGCGGTTAA
>JAEZGT010000379.1 GCA_023416875.1 Pseudomonadota bacterium | reverse complement strand
CTGGCGCCTCACGGCGGCATAGTGATGTGGCGCGCGTTCGTTTACGCCAACGAAAAAAATGAGGAGCGCGCCAAGCAGGCGTATTCGGAATTTCAGCCATTGGACGGCCAATTCCAACGCAACGTGTTGGTACAGGTGAAAAATGGGCCCATCGATTTCCAACCCCGTGAGCCTTCCAGCCCCCTCTTCGGCGCCACCCCCAACACGCCTTTGATGATGGAATTTCAGATCACTATGGAATACCTGGGTTTCAGCACGCATTTGGTTTATCTCGGCACTATGTATAAAGAAGTGCTCGACGCCGACACTTTCGCGCGCGGCCAGGGCTCCACCGTGGCCAAAGTGATTGACGGCTCCCTATTTGATAATGGGATCTCCGGTATCGCTGGCGTCGCCAATATCGGCACGGATCGCAATTGGACGGGCCACGTGATGCTTCAGTCCAACTGGTATGTGTTTGGCCGTCTCGCCTGGGACCACGAATTATCCGCGCGGGGAATCGCCGATGAATGGGTGCGCATGACCCTGAGCAATAACCCGGAAGTGGTCCAGAAGGTCACTGATATGATGATGGCTTCGCGGGAAATCACAGTGAACTATATGACGCCCCTAGGCCTGCATCACATTATGGCGGAAGGGCATCACTACGGTCCGGGCCCCTGGGTGAAAGACCTGGGGCGCGAGGACTGGACCTCTGTTTATTATCACCGCGCCGGCAAAGACGGTATCGGCTTTGACCGTTCAGCCAACGGCGTCAACGCGGTGGAGCAGTATTTCCCGCCGGTGCGGGATGTATTTGGATCGGTGGAGAAAGTGCCGGAAGAATTCCTACTCTGGTTTCACCATGTCAGCTGGGATCACAAAACCCGCTCGGGCCGCCCTCTCTGGGACGAACTGGTGCACCGCTATTACCAGGCTGAGGCGGATGTCCGCACCATGGCCGACACCTGGGACAGCTTGCAAGGCAAAATCGCGCCGCAAATATTCCATCAGGTACAGATGGCCCTGAACATTCAGAAGAAGGAAGCCCAGTGGTGGCGCGACGCCTGTGTGCTGTATTTTCAAACCCACTCAGGACGCCCTATTCCCGCCGGCTTGGAAAAGCCGCAAGGCAGCCTGGAGGAATATATGAGCAGGGAATTTCCTCACGCACCGGGACAAGGGAAATAACATTTATCTGAGACAGGTCTATGCAACACAAACAAAAACTCGGTTTAGCGTTGGTAGGCCTCGGCCACTACGCCACTGACTGCGTCGCAGTCGGATTGGCGCAATCCGATTATTGGCGACTCACCGCCATAGTCACCGGGAGCAATGAGAAAATTCCCACCTGGAAAAAACAATGGAATATCAAGGATGACCGTGTTTTCACCTATGCGGACTTTGATCGGATCAAAGACTGCGACGATGTGGATGCGGTTTATATCTGCCTGCCCAATAACCTGCACGCGGAATTTACCGTGCGCGCGGCGCAGGCTGGCAAACACGTCATAGTAGAAAAGCCAATCGCCACCAGTGTGGCCGAGGCGGAGCGCATGATCGCGGCCTGCGAGTCAGCCAAGGTAAAACTCGCCGTCGGTTATCGCCTGCGCTTTAACCGGCTGCATCAGCAAATCGCGAAGCTAGGCAGCACTCAGGCAAAAGGTAATGTGAATTTTATTAACGCGATTTTTTCCATTGATGTCGGTCCAGCCGAACAATGGCGCTTAAAAAAATCTCTCTCGGGCGGCGGTGCGCTTATTGATGTGGGAATTTATGGCGTGCAGGCAGCGCGCTATATCACTGGCAAAGAGCCCGTGGCTGTCACCGCGCAATTTGGCCCGATAACCGACCCGGTGAAATTCGCTGAAGTGGAGGAACAGATTTCGTGGCAGATGCGGTTTCCGGGTGACATTTATATGACGGGCTATGCCGGGTACAACGGCTACCTCGACGAGCTGAGTATCCGCACTGCAAACGCCACCATCAAACTGGACCCCGCTTTTTCCTACGGCCCATTGCATGGTGTCGTGCGCGACGAAAACGAACACCGTCTCGATATTCCCCACGAACACCACCAATGGAAACAGATGGAGGACCTGGGGCGGCTGTTTCTCGATCCTGCGCCCTTACCTGAAGTGATTTCAGGTCGAGAGGGGCTCAGGGATCTGCAAATTCTTATCGCTATTTACCAGGCCGCTGCAAGCGGCAGGGAAATATCCCTCTAAAATTTTCCGCTTCCCCAAAATAAAAAAGGCCCCTAAGGGCCTTTTGTTGGAGGGTATAGCTTTCTCTTAAGCTTTCACAACCAGACGGCGTGAGAACAACAGAGCGCCCATCATCATCAGGAACAAAGCACCAGTGCTTCCGCCACCGGTGTTGCCGCCGGTGTTAGTGCCACCAGAAGAAGAGCTGGACGACGAAGAGCTGCTGCTGGATGAGCTGCTGCTAGACGAAGAAGAGCTGCTGCTGGATGAGCTGCTGCTAGACGACGAAGAGCTGCTGGAAGAAGACGAGCTAGAGCTGGAAGAACTGCTGCTAGTCGACTTGCGTACCAGGATGGAGCTCAGGGTAGCGTTATCGGTGTTAGTAGTCAGTACGATATCCAGTTTGCCGTCGGTTACGTTAGCGTCAAACGTCTGTTTCCACGCGGTGTTGGCTCCGACTTCGTCGTAAATATCCACGTTCTGGAGCACGCGGGTACCTTCAATCGCGACGTCGAAGGAACGCATACCGGCTGATGTGTGGTACATCTCCACAAAACCCAGCTCCACAGATACACGCTGATTGGTCATCGGAATAGAAGCCGAGAAGTCACCGTACAGTTCAGTTTTGAACAGGTCGTTACCACCGGTAATGTTTGCCGTGGTGGAGTTTGGTGTACCACCGGTCATATAGCGGTTAGGTGCATAGTAGATACCGCTGACTTGTACCGCAGCACCAGTGCTACCAACGTTAACCGCTGCCAGAATGTCGGGTGAGTTCGGCGGGGTGTATCCAACAGTCTTATCAGTGACCGTACACACCTTGCCGTTTTCCATACCCATGCCGCTACCAACTGGATTTTCAGCACTGATATTGCAACAAACCTCAACGCCGCCTTGCGTACCACAAGAAACGGGCTGGCCCGTACCTTCAGTTATTTTCAGGTCGGAGTTGCCAGAGGAGTTTCGATTACCATCGTAACCTTCGGTAGCGAATACCATGTAGTCAAAATCAGTACCAAGCCTCATACCGGCGGCCGCCCATTTATCAAAGTGCTCCTTCACGTTGATAGTACCGCTGACATTCCCCCAGGGCAGGGGAGGATTGCGCACACTGAAAAACTGCTTGAATGTGGAGGTTCCAGAAATAGATGGCTGATTCGTGCGTGTGCACTGCGTCATGTTGTAAGTCACGCCGTTACTGGTCGTGTAGGATCCTTTGGGGCCGTCTCCGTTACCGCCACCACCGGCAACGCCGCCGCCGCCGCCGCAGTTCGCTGGGTTGTAGGAACCGTAACTCTCGACCACGTAATACTCAACTTCTGTTGGTGGTCGAGTCCACCCGTACAGCGCAAGATAAGAGTTTGACTGGCTTTGATTGCGGCCACTGTTGAAGCTGCCGGAATAGGTGAAGGTACGTGGACCGCCTGGCTTCCAGCCAACACCCCCCACCCAGTTGAAGACACCGCTCCAGTTTGTTGAATAACTAGCACCTTGACCACAGGTGATGTTCACGGTACCACTGTTTTGATTCCAGAAAGAGTAGTAATAACTGCCGTTGACCGTGCCAACGCGATTGTTGCCGGTGCCTTGGCTCAGCGTACCACTACACTGAGCGTTCGCCGTGGAAACGCTCATTGCAGCAATGCATGCAGCTGCTGCAAGCGAGCTTTTGAATTTGAAGAAACTCATAGGAAACCCCACCTAATGAATATTTGCTGGTTATAAAAAAATAGGAGGAGCATTTTCGCCCCGGGCGTGGATACCGATTGGTCGAGCCATCGTTATTGTTACTTAAGCCCCACCCGGACCGCGTCTGTAAAACCGCACAGTCGCGGCGACCGACAAATACAGACTGTCGTGTCGAATATGCCTTATTACCAATCTACGGTCATATTGAAGTTTGGTATGTGCGCCATTTCTTCCTTTTGTCATATCATCAAATAAACGCAAAGCCCTGGTTAAAAATTTGCCAAGTGACGCATGGTCAGATTGACTCTATATGGCTGATTTTGTGGCAAAAAACACATAAAAATAGTTACGTCAGCTTAACGTCGTTTGCTTTTTTTGCACGTTGCCTCTTTACCAATGACCCAATCCCCTATCTCCACCACCTCTTTTTTCATATCAGGGAGGTAAAAGGAAACCACTTCGCCGGCATAGGCTTCCCCGTCGATTTCCTCACCCTCTTGCAGACCCTCCACCAACAAGATACGTGCAACGGTTTTCAACACTTCTTTTCCGTCGCGCACTACAACAATTTCATTATCTTGGGCAATGCACCCTTGTTCGACCGTCCCAGTGATGCCAAGGCCTTTCAGGATGAATCCATTCATTTCGTTGATATTGTCGATTTTCATTTTAAATTCGCTTGCTTGCTTGGTGCATCCAACCGCCAATAAGCCAGCCAAAATCATCATTTTCACTTTCATATCCACTACCTCGCAAAAGCGGCAAGGATAGCCACTCAATCATTGCCGCCGCAACCCGACGATCCGGTGCCGCTTTGTTTCCGTGATGTCGCTTTATTGTTTATTTTGCGCTAATAATTCACTTTCTCGCGCGAACTGTGATCTAGCGCCCACAATAAAAATTACGGTTGCAACCAATACGGCACAGATA
>JAEZGT010000375.1 GCA_023416875.1 Pseudomonadota bacterium | reverse complement strand
AAGCATCTCGCAGCGATTCAAGCTCTTCCCAGCGCTCGTAAACCTCGCTGAGTTCTGCATTTTTATCGTTCAGCAGATTGGTTTTGCGGGTAATTTCCACAGCCGCTTGCTGATAAAAGCTCGGATCCGCCATTTCCGCCTGCAAACGGTTAACCTCATCCTCGAGAGCTTCAATGCGTTGTGGCAGCGCATCAAGTTCGAGCTGTAATTTATAAGAGAGCTTTTTCCCTACTGGGCGGCGCTCTGCTGGAGCCGCCACTTCTACTGCCGCCGGCGGGGGAGCCACTGGCACGACAGACGGTTTGTACCAAACACCGCCCTGACGAATCCAATCCTGATAACCCCCTACATATTCCTTGAGCAAACCATTACCTTCGAAGCCAATGGTGCTGGTGACCACGTTGTCGAGAAACTCCCGATCGTGGCTCACCAGGATTAGAGTGCCGGTGTAATTGAGCAGCAGATCCTCGAGCAGATCCAGTGTCTCCGCATCCAGATCGTTGGTCGGTTCGTCCATGATCAGGCAGTTGGCGGGCTTGCTGAATAATTTCGCCAGCATTACGCGATTGCGCTCGCCACCCGAAAGCGCACGAATCGGCGTGCGCGCCCTTTCACCGGTAAACAGAAATTCCTGCAGATAGCCGATCAAGTGTTTATTGCGGCCATCGATTTCAATGTATTCCCGACCCTCGGCGATGTTGTCGATTGCGCTTTTGTCCAGATCGAGTTCTTCGCGCAACTGGTCGAAGTATGCAATTGATAGTTTGCTGCCGAGACGCACCTCTCCAGACGAAGGTTTCAGATCACCCATCAAAAGCTTCAAAAATGTACTTTTGCCGACACCGTTGGGGCCTATGAGACCGATTTTGTCGCCCCGAATAATTGTCCCCGAAAAATGCTTAATGACAGGTTTGTCGCTCCAGGAAAAACTCACATCCTTAAATTCCGCCACCAGCTTGCCGGAGGCCTGATCTGCTGACAGCGCCATGCGCGCATTACCCTGGCGCTCCAGGCGCGCTGCGCGCTCCTGCCGCATTTGTTTAAGCGCCCTCACCCGTCCTTCGTTACGCGTGCGCCGAGCCTTGATGCCCTGGCGGATCCAAACTTCTTCCTGCGCCAAGCGCTTGTCAAATTCCTGGTTATGTTTTTCTTCTTCCGCAAGTTTTTGCTCGCGAAACTCCAGGAAACTGCGGTAATCACCGTCCCACAACGTCAGGCGACCGCGATCCAGTTCGCCGATGCGATTGGCGACCGCGCGTAAAAATGCCCGATCGTGCGTGACAAACACCACGGCGCCGGCAAAATCCAACAGCTGTTTTTCCAGCCATTCAATGGAAACGATATCCAGATGGTTGGTGGGTTCGTCGAGCAATAATACGTCTGGCTGAGTAACGAGCGCGCGCGCCAGAGCGACCCGCCGGCGCCAACCGCCCGAAAGATCAGCGAGACGCAGATTGCCATCCAGTTCCAAACGGGTGAGCACCTGTTGAATGCGGTTTTGTACGCTCCAGCCGTCGGCAGCTTCAATTTTCTGCTGCACCCGACCAAGTTCAGTCAGGCTTTCGGCATCGCTTTGCGTCGCCAATGCAGCGAAGCGCACCAAATTCGCCCCTAAATCCGCAAGGCCGCCAGAAACAAAGTCATATACCGAGATGTCCGACAGCTCGGGCAAATCCTGCTGCAAACTCGCTACAGTCGAACCCGGCTCGCGCCAGACTAAGCCGCCATCCGGATCAACCGCACCCTCAAGGGTTTTCAGCAAAGTGGATTTGCCAGCGCCGTTGCGGCCGATCAGGCAGAGCCGGTCGCCTTTTTTCACCAACAGGGATAAGCCGTCAAAAATGACTTGTTCCCCGTGATGCAATTGCAAATTGTCGAGTTTGATAAGGTTCATTGGAATAAAAAAGGGAAAGCGGAAAAGTGCGCGGCATCTTGCCCGAATAAGAAGCTCCGATTCAATCTTTATCTGGGCTTATTACTGGCGAAAGCCGATAAACTCAGCAACACTTTATTTAATGTGCCCAGCCCTCATTTAGAGGACAAGCTTAAAGTAGTTTGTTAAGTTAATGGCTCCGTACCCAATATTCGTTTTAACCAGAGTTTCGTTTCGTATGTTGTTTGCTGATCTGTTTCGCCGAAACTTGTGGGTTGCTGGCATCAGCTTATGCCTGCTATCCCTTCAGGTATCCGCTCAACAAGCGCCGAACAAACCCGATTCTGAGTTGGCAAGCCACCGCTTTCACTACCAAAAAGCCAAAGCGGCACTGGCGCAAAAAAATAATGCCGATTTCAAGCGGCACATGGACAAGCTTGGCGATTACCCTTTGCGGCAATACTTGGAATTCTCCCAGTTGCGCAATCGCTTTGCGGAAATGCCCCTTGCCGATATCGACAAATTTTTAGAGACCTATCCCGATTCGTTTCTGGCGAGCCGCCTGCGCTCAAACCTGCTGCAGTTTTTAGCCAGCCGCGAGAAATGGAAAGAATTCAACCGCTACTACAGCGCAGAGGACAATACTTCACTGGAACTGCACTGCCATTCCCTGCATGCGCGGATTAAGACAGGTGATAAAACCGCGTTTACGGAAGTTGCTTCCCTGTGGAATGTAGGCAAATCCCAGCCCAAACCTTGCGACCCGGTATTCACGTCTTGGCGCAGCGCCGGCCATCAGACTGAAGCGCTCGTCTGGAGCCGTTTCGATAAGGCGATGAATCAGGGTGAAACCAGTTTCGCCAAATATTTAGCGAATCAACTCAAGACACTCAAACCCAAAGCGAACCTATACCTACAGGTCCACAGCAACCCGAAGTTGATCGCTCAGCGCCAACGCTTTCAGGACCAGGATCTCCCAACCCAGCACATCATCGCCTATGGAGTGAAAAAACTCGCTCGTACCGCGCCGCGTGACGCATTACAGCACTGGCAAATGTATGAAGCGCAACAACTCTTCCCTGAAGATGTCATGCAGGACGCCAAGCTGACTATCGTCAAACGCTTGATTCGCACTGGCGAAACCGCGGAGGCGCAAGCCCTGCTCAGCTACTCGCACAGTTTGCGTGAAGAGGGTGTTCTCGATGACCTGCTGCGCGAGACGCTCGCGGAAGGCGATTGGCGGCATTTTGTCGAGCGACTGGCGCTGCTGGACGACAAGGGGCGACAAAATGAGCGTTGGCGCTATTGGGCTGCCCGCGCCCAGGAGGAGTTGAAGCAACCGCTGGCGGGCTTCCCCACCTCCGCAGAGATTTATCGTGAACTGGCCCAGAATCGCAGTTTTTACGGCTTTATGTCAGCGGATAAACTTAAGCAGCAATACGCCCTGGTTGATCAATCCACACCACTGGATGACGCCTTCCGCCGTCAGGTCGAGCAGCTTCCAGTGGTGCGGCGCGCACATGAATTGTGGTTGACCGGTGCGTCCACTGAGGCCCGGGCCGAGTTGCTACACGCATCGAGAAGGTTGGATGACAAACAAGTGGCCGCCATCGGCCAGCTGGCGCGGGATTGGGGTTGGTACTCCACCGGCATCCAAACCATGATCAACGGTAATTTGTGGAATGAACTCACTGTCCGCTTCCCCCTCGCCTATCGCGACGAGATCGCGCGCATCGCCCAGGATACACAACTGGAACAGACTCTGATTTACGCTATCGCCCGACAGGAGAGCGCCTTCGATGCGTCTGCCCGATCGCCAGTCGGAGCCATGGGGTTGATGCAAATCATGCCGCAAACGGCGGTTTACACCGCCAAAAAATCCGGCATCCGTCACGCCAGTGCGCGGGAGTTGCTCGATGTAGAACACAACATGCGTTTGGGCGGACACTACCTGAACTACCTGCTGCAGACGTTCAACGGCAACCGCATTCTTGCAGCCGCTGCCTATAACGCCGGCCCCAACCGGGTGAATCGCTGGCTAAGCGCGCATGGTAAGGAAAAGCCTGTAGACGTTTGGAGCGAGACGATTCCCTTCAAGGAAACCCGCCAGTACGTGCAGAACGTGCTTTGTTTTTCGGTGATTTATGGTTATCGCCTGGGGCAGCCCACCATCTTTCTATCCGAAGCGGAGACAAAGCAATATCTGTAACTTGGCCGGAGCTCTTCTGAAGCAGAGTTTTAGAAAGCGCAGCGTTTAAGAAAGCTGCGCCAGCCACGCACGCAACTCTGGCTGTCCAAACGGCCAACCTATCTCCCTGCCGGACCCCGGCTCTGCCACGACCGGTATCCGCACTCCGTAAAGCTCCATCAACTCGGGTGAGTCCGCAATGTCAACGCAACGCCAGCTGAGATTGAACATCGGCAGCGCTTGCTGCAATTGCGCTTCCGCCAGTTCGCAGAGGTGGCAACCTGCAGTGGAATAGAGAATCAGAGAAATCATAAATGCCTGCCTTCAGCTGGAAGGCAGGCATTTAAACAAGTGGGTGTGAGATCGTCCAGCTAGAGAACTGCGCGGGCCATAGGAGCAAGGAGAGCACTGCGTGCGTCCTGTGGCTGTTGACTGGTAATCCAGTCAAGCAAATCGGCGACAAGGCTGCGCGGCTGGCCCAACTGCTCGGCCAGATCACCCGCACGCTTAACACTGTCCACAAACCCTCCAAAGCGGGCAGGAGCGGAGAGATCAGCCGCTGGACGCTCGAACGGTTGCGCCACACCTGCCACTTCGGTGGCACTCATGTTCCAACTCATATCGAAAGCTGCGATTTCGTCGCTATCGAAAGACAGTTTGGTCGCCAGCTGAAACGCGCTTTCAATATCTCCCTGGAAGAAGCTCTCGGAAATGTCGCCAACCTGCTGCAGCAGATCTGTCAGTGCGCGCAATTCACCTTCATCTAACTCTCCTTCAACTGCGAATTGCAGGCCGGAGCTCTCGCTGCCCTGACGGAGACGAGAAGCATTCCCTGTGCCGGGATCGAAGGAAAACTGAGCTTGGCCAGACCGCGCGGCAGACACGCCGATAGTGACAAGATCACCGTCTGCAGTGCGCAATTTCAATGAAAAATTGCGGTTCTCTTCAATGGCGTAGCCATACGACTGGTTATGGGCGGGGCGGGCTCGTCCCAGATGTTGGTAGGTGGGCTCCGAGCGGTTCGCCTTTTGGTACTGCTCGATAATCTCGATATCCCGCAGTACCGCCGACATAAGCTCCTTGCCTGGATTTAGTGTAGGAGCTTGCATCTCAGGTCGAGGCAATTCCACCGCCGTAGGAGTCGGAGCAGCGGTTTCCACCTTAGGTATATCGATCTCGACGCCGAGTTCATCGGCTAGTTTTTGGATACCTGCCAAAACCTGACTGCGAGTACCTTCGATTTCGCTAAGAATCTCATCGCTTAGCAGCCCGCTGTCCGATAGTTGTTGGAAGGCATCGCCATACCCTTCTTCAAACCCCCGCAAACCCGCTTCGAGACGACTTTTAAGTTCATCCGGGGACGCACCGTCGGCCACATCGCGGCGGAGCTGAGCGTCAATAAACGTCAAGATCGTCTTGGCAAACGGATTGACCGCATCGTCCGCCCCCTGCACTGCCTGATAAGCCTGCACACCGCTGGTGCCGCCGAGGGCGGGTCCGCTGGCATTGCCACGAATTTCCACTCGGGTGCTAGTGGTATAGGTCTCGCTAACCAATACCTGGGTAGTCGCGGGTTGCGCCGGCGCACTGGTGCGGGGGTTGGCGCAATTGGGCAGGTATGTCGAGGTGGCAACTTTGGGCAACATGCAAAAAACCTCCGATGCTGATCAACAGCTATCGGCGAGCAGAGGAGTTACTTGAGGGAAAATACCTGCTGTTCGTCAAGCGGCGAAATAGAAGATGGCTAAGGCTGTCAGGACGATAACGACGAGGACGCCACCCCATAAAACCGCAGCGTTATATGCAGTGGGCGTATTGGCTTCATCTCTGGAATCCAATGCGGGTTTTGGGGGCTCCGCCAGCTCCGGAGATTGCCGGCTCGCCTTCATCTCCCGCACAGGCGGATGTGGCACTGAGATATCCGCATTGAGAGCCGGACGCAGAGAAGTCTTTTCATCCGGAGACTCGGGTGCCGCCAGTTCTTCGCCGCTAACCACAAATACCAATGTGTCGAAGGCCAATTCATCGCCTGTGCGCAAACGAGCGCGCTCAACCCTGCGTCCGTTCAAGAAAGTGCCGTTGGCGGAGTTCAGATCTTCCACCCACAATGCGCCAGCGTCAAAAAACAAACGCGCGTGGCGGCGGGAGAGGTGCGCAACCGCGAGGCACAGATC
>JAEZGT010000306.1 GCA_023416875.1 Pseudomonadota bacterium | reverse complement strand
ACCAGAAGCACGCCTGGCAACAAAAACAAGAGGGCTCCCCACCAGCGTATGGCCAGGGGTAACATAAACTCGCGACTTATCGCGGCCACCAGTCCCATCAGGCCCCCAATGATCAGGACCAATACCAGCGGAGGGATTTTCAACTCCAGCGCTTTCATGAGATGTCTCCGTAATAGCTCGTCAGCGGGCTGTTTATTAAAACTGCGATTTAATTTACGACTTAGATTTAAGGAAAACGCTCAACGGCAGCGCCACCCACCAAGCGCTGGTGCGCCGGCAATTGCGCCACCGGCCGACCGCTGCGGGTGGACACATAGTGCTCGTTGAAAATCAGAAAGTAATCTTCCAGTGCCTGACCGTTTTCTTCTTCCCCGCACAGACGCAGCAGCTCCGCCGCAGCTTCCGCCGTTGCCAGCTGGCCGTCGCGGATTTTTTGGCGCACTGCGTAGCGCCCCTCCTGATTAGTGGCAAAGGTCAGCGCCGGCAAGCCGGCAAGCCAAGCGGATGAGCGGAACATACGGCTGGCTTGGCGCCAGGTGCCATCGAGCAAAACCAGAGTCAGACGCTTACCGTCCAGTGGCGGCGCGGTGGTGTGAACTGTGCGGCCGCTGGTTGCATCCGCGGGAAACACAATCACCGGATAGCGATTGGGATCGGCGAGCAGCGCCAGCAACGGCGCCGGCGGCTCGGTGCGCGACCATTCAAAGGCGGTGACATTGGCTGGAAAAATATCAGCGATTAACCGGCCGGTGTTGGTGGGCTTGAACACTTCGTCGTGGTGCAGCAACAGAATAAAATCCACCGCGCTTTGGCGCGGTGCGGCCCAGGGGCAGATACAAACGGATTCCGCCAACAGACAAACGGAGCAGCGGCGCACGGACGCACCGCGGGCGAGAAATGGCCGGGTCGAACGAGCCAGACATTGCTGGCGTAAATAATGGACTGAATTGGACAAGATCATCTCGATGACGGAAGTGTTTCTGGTAAACTCGCCGCCGCTCACAAGGCCGGCCCGGCCGGCATTTTACACACTCACGCTTCCGCTGGTTGCGACCGCACAGACTGCGTGCAAACAGCAGGGCAGATTGGAATAAAAATCTAACGTCGACGGTTTGCTCCCCGCCGACCAAACGGACCCGATTTTCCATGACGATTTTGCAGACACTCATCCTGGGCATCCTTCAGGGGATCACTGAATTTCTTCCCATTTCCAGCTCCGCTCACCTGATTTTGGTTCCGGTTGTCACCGGCTGGCCGGACCAGGGCGTGGCCTTTGACCTCGCCGTCCACGTCGGCACTCTGCTCGCGGTGGTGCTGTATTTCCGCAAGGATTTGTTTGCGATCACCCGCGACGGCGTGCTCTCAATTGCACAGCGCCGTCAAGTTGGTCAAAGCCGACTGGCCTGGGCGGTGGCGTTGGGCACTGTCCCCACCGCTCTCGCCGGATTTGCTTTGATGGATCTGGTGGAAACCAGCCTGCGCTCCATCGCCATTATCGCGATCACCACCATCGTATTTGGTCTGCTCCTCGGTATCGCCGACGTGAGCAATCGCGGCACTCGCACATTGGACAAACTCACCTGGGGCGACGTCGCCTTTATCAGCCTTGCGCAAGCCTTGGCTCTTATTCCCGGCACCTCCCGCTCCGGCGTTACCCTCACCGCCGGCTTGATGCTGGGACTTACCCGGGAAGCGGCAGCGCGGTTTTCATTTTTGTTGGCGATTCCCATTACCACACTGGCTTCCGCGGCCAAAATTATCGAGCTGGCGCAAAGTGATGTAGCGGTGAGCTGGATGCACTTCCTGATCGGTGGCATCACCTCGTTTATCACCGCGATATTGGCGATCCACTACTTCCTCCAACTGCTCAACCGATTCGGCATGATGCCTTACGTGATTTACCGGGTGGTTCTTGGAGCGGTGATCTATTTCGTGTTATTGCACTGAGGACCAAGCGCCCTTTTTTCTGAGCAACCGCTACCTACGGAATTACGCAAATGTTGAGACTCTTCAAAATCAACAACGGTCTGATCAGTGAGAAATCGGCGCACGGCCCAAATCACGACATCCAATTGCACGAAGCCGATTGGATCGATGCCCAGGATCCAGGCGAAGATGAGCGGCACTTGTTGAGCACCCTGCTGCGCAGTGATGTGCCGGAATCAGACGAGGTTGAGGAAATTGAAGCGTCGGCGCGCTGTTTTGTCGACCAGTCCGGTATTCACGTTCACTCATTATTTTTGACCCAGGAAGATGGCCGCTACAACACGGTTTCGGTGGCTTGCATTCTGCAAAACGAGCGGCTGATCACCGTGCGTGAAGGCGAAGTGGCGGATTTCCGCCTGATGCGCATGCGCGCCCGCCGCGGTCAGGTCGAGAGTAATTCGCCCACCCAGCTGCTGGTCACCCTGTTTGAGCAGAAGGTCGAAAACCACGCGGATGCTTTGGAAGATATCCATCGCAAACTGGAAGGCGTCAGCCATATGGTGCTGGAAAACGAAGAGGCCGACCTGGAAGATGCCATCAGCCAACTTGCGGAGCTGGAGGACAGCAACGGAAAAATCCGCCTTTGTCTGATGGATACCCAGCGCAATATCTCCTTTCTCGTGCGCCATCTGCGCGAGCAGGTAGGAGCCATGGAAACTCTACGTGAGATCATGCGCGACGTGGAAACGCTGATGTCCCACACCACTTTCCTCTTCGACAAGATCAACTTTTTGATGGATTCGACCCAGGGTTTCATCAATATCGAACAAAACCAGATCATCAAAATCTTCTCTATCGCGGCAGTGGTGTTTCTGCCGCCGACTCTCGTAGCGAGCATCTACGGCATGAACTTCCATCACATGCCGGAGCTGGACTGGATGTTGGGGTATCCGTGGGCAATCGGTCTGATGCTCGCATCAGGCGTGGCGCCCTACTGGTATTTCAAAAGCAAAGGCTGGCTGTAAGCCGCGAACTTCTGATTCAACTCACGCGCTCTGCATATGGAGACTATGAGATCGATGAGATTTGGGTTGTTGCTGTGCGCCTGCGTGCTGCTCACCAGCTGCGCCTCGCGCCTGAGCCGTTCCACCATCGTGTTTCAGTATGCGGATTTCGGTCCGCAACCCATGGCCTATAAGGTCCTGGGGCCGAAAAATTACCAGTGGGATCCGCACACACCGATTCTGTTCGGCGACGAGCCTGTGCGGGTGGTGGTCTATCGCAATATCGCGCTGGAGAAAGTCAAAGAACACTACCCGGTGGACCCGGAACGCCACCTCGATCACCGCTATCTTAGCTACGCGGATGCCATGAATTATCTGGATGCGAGGATCCGCCAGAATCTATTAGGGAGGGTGACCAAACGCCTGGAGGCGACCCGCGACCGGATTCGCCAGCAGTTGGAGTAAGAACCTGTGACCAGAGAGTCTCTTTTGGCTCTTAGGGCTTAAGTTTGTCCTCTTCGGGAAAATCCATATCGTCCAGATCGGCGGGCTTTGGGCTCGGGCGCGGTTCG
>JAEZGT010000299.1 GCA_023416875.1 Pseudomonadota bacterium | reverse complement strand
ACTTGAGGCGCGCGGTACCTGGAGGCAAATCCAATTCATCGTGGGTGACCAGTATGGCCTCGGGGGGAATCCGGTAGAACTGCGCCAAGGCACTGACAGCCTGGCCGCTGCGATTCATATAGGTGGTTGGCACCAGCAGGCGCACGTCCTGACCGTGAATCGTGCCGCGGCCGGAATAACCAAAAAATTTCGGGGTGGAGCTAAGAGAGATGTGATATTGCCGCGCCAGCTCTTCGACCAAGTCCTGGCCGGCATTGTGGCGGGTATTGGCATATTCGGGGCCTGGATTGCCCAGGCCCACGATCAGTTGTACTGGCGTCTGTTTCATAAGGCAACAGTTAAGGCGTCAGCAACAACTGGCAACGGCTTAGGCGCTCGGGGCTGCTTCTTCTGCGTCGCCGCCTTTTGCCTTGTTGATGCTCACTACCGGCAGGTCATGATCGGCACCGTGGCTCAGAGCAACGGATTCAACACCTTTCGGCAGCTTCAGGTCGGAGATGTGCAGGATCTGGCCTACATCGACATCCGCCAGGTCAACTTCGATGTACTCGGGCAGATCAGAGGCCAAGCAAGCAACTTCTAGCTGAGTGAGGTTGTGCGCGATGGTGCCGCCACCGAGTTTGACGCCTTTACAGGTATCTTCGTTGATGAAGTGCAGAGGTACGCTAACGGTGATTTTCTTGGTTTTGGATACGCGCAGAAAATCGACGTGCAGTAGTTGCACTTTGGAAGGGTGGCGCTGCAGATCTTTAATGATCACGTTTTCTTCTTTGCCGCCGACATTTAAGGAAATGACGTGCGAGTAAAACGCTTCGTTTTCCAAATGACGTACCAGCTCAAACTGGTTGATGCTGATGTTTTGCGGGGCTTTGCCATCACCGTAGATGATGCCCGGCACTTCGTTGGCGAGACGGCGCAGGCGGCGGCTCGCACCTTTCCCTGCAACCTGACGCACATTTGCATTCAATTTAAAGTCTTCTTTAGACATGGAGATGTCCTCATTTCAAACCCGTTATCTCCGCGACCAGAAGATAAGCGGGGGTTAAATAAGCCGGCGTTGCCGGCAGTTGTGGTGGAGCCCGAAGGCGCCGTCATCAAGCGCGAAACATCGCGCTCAAAGATTCTTCGTTGCTGATGCGCCGCATGGCTTCCGCCAACATGGGCGCCAGGCTGAGGCGGCGAATGCTTTTGCAGTTGCTCGCTTCGAGATTCAGCGGAATCGAGTCGGTCACCACCAGTTCATCCAACTTCGAATGTTGAATGCGGGAGATGGCCGGTCCGGACAATACCGGGTGAGTAATATAGGCCACCACTTTCTTGGCGCCGTGATCTTTCAATGCATTGGCGGCATTACAGAGCGTGCCGGCAGTGTCCACCATGTCATCCACCAGCAGACAGGTGCGGCCTTCGACTTCGCCGATCAGGTTCATCACCTCCGCAACATTTTTCGCGGGGCGGCGTTTGTCGATGATGGCGAGATCTATATCCAATTGTTTGGCGACCGCGCGGGCGCGCACCACACCGCCGATGTCGGGTGATACCACAATCAGATCTTCGAAATTGCGCTGCTCGATATCAGTGAGCAGAACCGGGGAGCCATAGACGTTGTCGACGGGAATATCAAAGAAACCCTGAATCTGTTCAGAGTGCAGGTCCACAGTGAGCATGCGATCCACGCCCACCGACGCCATCATATCGGCGACGATTTTCGCGCTGATAGGAACCCGCGCGGAACGCACCCGGCGATCTTGGCGGGCGTAACCAAAATAGGGGACCACCGCCGTAATGCGGCCAGCGGAGGCGCGGCGCAGGGCGTCCACCATTAACAGCAGTTCCATGATGTGATCATTGGTGGGAGCGCAAGTGGATTGAATGACGAACACGTCGCGACCGCGTACGTTTTCGTTGACTTCAACATTGATTTCGCCGTCGGAGAAGCGCTCAACGGAGGCATCTCCGAGAGGAATGCTGAGTCGGTCGACAACTTTTTCTGCGAGTTCCGGGTTGGAAGTACCGGAGAAGACCATCAAGTCCGCCACTATGACTACCTCTAGCCGATTCACTGGTTAACGAGTGAGGAGAGAGTCAGTGAAGGGGTTGGCGAATCTTGACGAAATGGCTGGGGTGGAAGGATTCGAACCTCCGAGTGGCAGGATCAAAACCTGCTGCCTTACCGCTTGGCGACACCCCAGGGACAACGCTATTTCAGGAGGCGTTGATGCAGTGGCGATTCGTTAACACCTTTGGCAACAAAGCCGTTCAACTGTGTCGGTCGTTTGGCAAAAACATCCCGCGCTTCTGCTTCCGTTGCGAAGGCTGCAAATACACATGCCCCCGTTCCCGTCATTTGCGCAGGTCCAAAACGACCTAGCCAATCAACCGCATCCTTAACTTGCGGGAAGAGTTTTTCGACCACTTTCTGGCAGTCGTTTTTCCCGCCCTCCTCAAGGAAGGCGCGTACTGTAATGTTCTCCGAGTTTCTTGTCAAACCTTCGTTGGAAAATATTTCCCGTGTTGGGATCGAGCAGTCCGGCGCCACCACCACGTACCATTTTGGCGGCAATTCCAGCGGGGTAAGTTGCTCGCCAATGCCTTCGGCCCAGGCGGTTTTGCCGCGTACAAACACTGGGATGTCGGCGCCCAATTGGCGACCGAGTTCAGCGAGCTGGTCGATGCTCAAGCCGGTGCGCCAGAGATGATTGAGTCCGATCAGTGCGGTGGCGGCGTCGCTGCTGCCACCTCCGATGCCACCGCCCATGGGCAGGCGCTTGGTCAAATGCAGGGTTGCGCCCATGCGGCAGCCGGTGGTGTTTTGCAGCAGGCGGGCGGCGCGGTACACCAGGTTGTCTTGCTGGGGAATCGCGGCAAAAGCAGGAGTCAGCTCCAATTCGCCCGACGTGTTGATCTCCAATTGCAGGTCGTCGCCATAGTCCAGCAGTTGGAACAGCGTCTGGAGCGTGTGATAGCCGTCCGGCCGGCGGCCGGTGATGTGCAGGAACAGATTCAGCTTCGCAGGGCAGGGCAGGAGCAGGGGCATAAATAGAATTCGAATTAATGCAGGTTGGCGGGTGCGTCGGGCAGCTGCCAGTTTTTGATGGCGATGGTCAGGCGCAGATCATCCCGCGTGGCGAGTATGCGGGTTGGCAGCCACCAGCCGTTGAAGTCCTGGCGACGGCTGTAATCCACCTGCCAGCCCTCCTGGTGCAAATGGCTGAGGAAGCCGGCAGGGTCGCGTTCCAGATTTTGCGGACGCGGTTTTTTCGCCGGCATACCGCGCAGCCAGAATTGCAGGTTGGTCACCGGCACTTGCCAGCCCAGCACCTCTTGCATCAGCGCCTCCGCGGAAACGGCTTTATGCTGGCCGCTTTTGACATTTTCCAGGGTGACTCCCCGTGAAGTGCGGCGCAACCAAGTGGCGCCTTGACCGAAGGGACCGAAAAGGTGGATCTCGTAATTGTCCTTATTCTGGGTCCATTTAAAGGAAGCGCTCTGCCGGTCAGACGCCATTTGAATGGAGATTTTGCCCTCCGCCTGCCAACTTGTTGCGCGGTAAAGATGGCTCTCCTGCAGCACACCGCCAGTGGTTTTCTTTTGCGGAGTGCTCTGACAGCCACTGAGCAGCGCCAGCAGAAAAAGACCGGCTAACAATAGCGGCTTGGGCATTAGGGTCATCATCAGGGTTTTCCGTCAGCGGCCGTCAGACTCACGGGCGGTTACCCAGGCGTTTGATGGTGTTGAGGATGATCGCGCTCTCCGGCTCCAGTTTGAGCCCGCGCTGCCAGACTTGCTGCGCCTCCTTCTTTTTACCCATAACCCACAGCACTTCGCCGAGATGGGCGGCGATTTCCGGGTCGGGCATCAATTCCATGGCATTGCGCAGATTTTTGAGGGCAACCTCGTGATTGCCGCGCAGGTACTCGATCCAGCCGAGGCTGTCGATGACTGCAGGATCTTCCGGTGCCAGCCGGTAAGCTTGGCGAATGTAGTGGTAGGCCTCTTCCAGGCGATCAGTGCGGTCCGCGAGGGTGTAGCCGAGGGCGTTGAGTGCGGCGGCGTTATCGGGTTTCAACTCGATCACCCGCTTGAAATCCGCTTCGGCGCGGGGGAGGTCGTCCAGGCGGGCGAACAGCATGGCGCGGGTGTAAAGCAGTTTAGTGGAATCCGGGAATTGCTCCAGGCCCTGCTGTAGCGGGTTCAGCGCCTCTGCCAATTGATTCTGGTTGCTCAGCACATGGGCTTCGAGGAGAAACAGCCCTTCCATTTGATCGGGTTTGCTTGCACTGCTACGTTTCTGACGCACCAGCTCCAGCGCCTCTTGCTTCGCACCGGAGGCGGACATCAGCTCCGTCAACTGCGACAGGGCGGGCAGGTAATCATTGCCGGGTTCCACCTTTTTAAAGTGCTCCATGGCAGCTGTCGTGTCCTGCTGCTCAGCTGCTATGCGACCCAGATAATAGTGTGCCGAGGAGCGGTGTCGCTCGCTGGTCAACAGGGTTTGAAAACGGCTTTTGGCGGCATCCAGCTGGTCGCGCTCCAATTCGATCAGGCCGATGGTCATAGCCAGATCTGGATCTTCCGGCACTTCCGCCAATAGTTTTTCAAATTGCTTTTGCGCCGCCCCAAGATCGGTTTTCAACAGGGTGCGAGCATATTGCAAACGCAGGTGCGTGTTGCCTGGGTTGCGCTCCACCAGCTGCGCCAGTTTCTCCTGCGCCTGCTCATGGTGTCCCATCTGCTGCAATATGCGGGTTTCCTGAGCGGCGGATTGGAAATCATCCGGCTGTAACGCGACGGCGGCCTGGGCATGGGTTAATGCCTGTTCCAGATCGCCCAAGTCCTGATAGAGCAGGCTCGCACCGATCAGCAGCGCCGGTTGCGCCGGATTCTCCTGCATCAGACGTCGGTATTCTTCCAGTAGCTTGGCGGAATTTTCGGGATGGTGATTTTGTTGCGCTCGCGCCGCTATGGCATCAAGGCCGGAGGTTTCGCCGTGTTCCAGCAGAAACTCCGCATGGGGTACGGCCTCAAGGAGCCGATTGTCCTGTACCAGCTCGGCGGCGGCGATGAAATGCGCTTCCGGGTTTTCCGGTTCCAGGGTCAGCCAGTGTTGCGCCATTTCCAGGGCGACGCCACTGGCATTTAGATAGCGCGCTAAGCGCGCAGCGCGAGCGGTAATCAGGGGATCATCGGTGGCTTCCGCCTGCTGCACATAGTTGCTCAACATAACGTCGAAACGCTGGCGCTCGCCGGCGATCTCGGCAACCAACAACGCATATAAAGTGTCGCTGCTGAAAGCGCGGTCATAGATGTATTCCGGTACCTCTGGCTCGACGACCACCGGTTCATCCCGCTTTTGTGGTCCGCTGTTCGCGCAGCCATTCAGCAGTGCGATGAGGACACCAATGCTGAGCGCAAGGCGAGGGCGTCTTAACAGGGTTGGGGCGGGAGGTGCGGAGGTGGTGAGCGGCATGGACATCTTTCGCTGGTAAGCGCCTGTGGTGTAGAGGGGTCGACAGACCCTTTTGCTGAGGGAAACTATAATCCAATACCGGATTCTCGTCGCGTCGTTGGATGATGCCGCCGCCGCAAAGGTTTTGGCAAACAATCTCTCGTATCACGGTGTTTCTGACCGGTGGCACGCGGGCCGGTTCAAGGCGTCACCACTTGCCAGTGATTTACGTAAACAAGACAATGCGCGGTTTAGCTGATATGGCAGTTCCCAATCCGGTATGACGCTGATCGCCTTTGGTATCAATCACAACACTGCCCCAGTGGAGGTGCGTGAAGCCGTGGCGTTTGCGCCGGAGCAGATGCAGGAGGCGCTGACGAGCGTGCGGACGACAGGTGCGGTGCGCGAAGTGGCAATTCTCTCCACCTGCAACCGCACCGAAATTTACGCCGAGCTGGATGTGACGGACCCTCAATCCCTGCTTAATTGGCTCGCCCGCTTTCACCAAACCGACGCTGCCCGGCTGCAGAGCTGTCATTACAGTTACGCCGGCATAGAGGCTGCCCGCCATATGATGAAGGTGGCGAGCGGTCTGGACAGTCTGGTGTTGGGCGAGCCACAGATTCTCGGTCAGATGAAATCCGCCTACGCCATGGCCAATGACGCGGGCAGCCTGGGTTCGCAGCTGCACGCCACCTTCCATAAAGTCTTTTCTGTTGCCAAACGGGTGCGCTCCGAAACGGCTATCGGGGAAAACCCGGTGTCAGTCGCGTACGCAGCGGTGTCGCTGGCGCAGCAGATCTTTTCCGACCTGAAAAAAGACACGGCTCTGCTGATCGGTGCCGGTGAGACCATTGAGCTGGTGGCTCGCCACCTCAGTCAGCAGGGCCTGAAAAAAATCATCGTCGCCAACCGCACCCTGGTGAACGCGGTGGAGTTGGCCAAGCAGTTCGACGGCGAAGCCATTCTGCTGGCGGATATTCCGGATCATTTGCATCGCGCGGATATCGTCATTTCCTCCACTGCCAGCCAACTGCCCATTCTTGGTAAAGGCGCGGTGGAAGCGGCGCTGAAGAAGCGCCGCCACAAACCCATGTTTATGGTGGACATTGCCGTGCCGCGGGATATAGAGGCGCAGGTGGCCGAGCTGAGCGATGTCTATCTCTACACCGTTGACGATCTGCGCGATGTCATTGATGAGAACATGCGCTCCCGGGAGCAGGCGGCGAAAATCGCGGCTGAAATTATTGAAGAAGGCGTCGCGAGTTTTGCTGACGACCTGCGCGCCCAGGACGCGGTTGCCACTGTCAAAATGTTTCGTCAGAGCTTGGAAGAAGTCCGCGATCTGGAACTGGCCAAAGCCCAGCGCCTATTGCAGTCGGGGGTAGATCCCGCTGAAGTGTTGCAGCAGCTCGCCCGCAATCTCACCAACAAAATCATGCACAAGCCTACGCAACAGATTAAGAAAGCCAGTATCGCCGGCGACTATGAATTGATCGCCAGCATGCACCGCCTGTTCGAGCTGGATATCGCCGGCGGCGACGGCGGTGCGCCGGGGCAAACTCAAGATAACGACAAAAGCGAGAATTCATGAAGCCGTCCATTTTAGAAAAGCTCGACAGTCTGCAAGACCGCTACGAGGAAGTTGGTGCGCTGCTGAGCGACGGCGACATCATCGCCAACCAGGGGCGCTTCCGCGAACTCTCCAAGGAATACGCGGAGCTGGAACCGGTGGTGAAGTGCTATCAGGACTATCGCCGGATTGCCGCCCATCTGGAAGAAGCGCGCCAGTTGCTCAAAGAGGGGGACGCGGAGTTGCGCGAGATGGCGAAGGAGGAAATCGACACCAACGGCGCGCGTTTTGAAACGTTGGAATTGGAGCTGCAAAAACTTTTATTACCCAAAGATCCGCGGGACAACAAAAACGTCTTCCTGGAGATTCGCGCCGGCACCGGCGGCGATGAGGCGGCGATTTTTTCCGGCGATCTCTTCCGCATGTACTCCCGCTATGCCGAAAGTCAGCGCTGGCGCGTTGAAGTGATTTCCGAAAACCCTGGCGAACACGGCGGTTACAAAGAAATTATCAGTCGCGTGGTAGGCGATGGCGTATATGCCCGGCTCAAATTCGAATCCGGCGCGCACAGAGTACAGCGTGTGCCGGAGACGGAATCCCAAGGCCGTATCCACACCTCCGCCTGCACAGTGGCGGTGATGGCGGAAGCCGACGAGAGCGAAGAGGTCGCCATCAATAAGGCGGATTTGCGCATTGACACTTATCGCGCCAGTGGCGCGGGCGGACAGCACGTCAACAAAACTGACTCCGCGATCCGCATCACCCACATTCCCACGGGATTGGTGGTGGAGTGTCAGGAGGAGCGTTCCCAGCATAAAAACCGCGCCAAAGCTATGTCGCTCTTGGCCACCCGGTTGAACGCCATGGCAGAGGAAAAAGCCG
>JAEZGT010000294.1 GCA_023416875.1 Pseudomonadota bacterium | reverse complement strand
AATCAAAACGGAGCCGTCCTGCGCCGCACCCGTCTCTGTCGTCACAATCGTGTCAGCGCCGGCTTCCTGCAGGGCCAGATGGACTTCCGCTGGCGTGATTTCGGTATCGCTGGAGGTGTCGGTGTAGAGTTGTTGCAACACGCGTCCGGCTAGTTGGACGTGCTGTTGGTCTCCGTGGATGGCAAAGACATTCGCACGGTTGTGGATTTCCACATCCAGACGCTTTTCGATGTGTTTCAAATGGCTGTCGAACTGGCCGCAGAGATTGGCCAAGCGGCGGCTGTCATCGGGTTCGAGGATCAGGGTGATAGAGGATGGGAGGGCCGCGTTACCGTTGGATTGGTCCACGCCATTTTGTATGTCTGAGCTGTTTTGTGTTTCCAAGGAATAGGTCCGTGTCGGTTGGGCTGCACAGCCCGGATTTCACCCTGCGGGTTTGTCGGTCTGTGAAAGCGCTTAAGCCTAACCCAAAAACCCGACAGGGGAAAATAGCCCTCTCAGTCCAGCTCCGAACCCAGCAAGGTGCCGCGCAGAGAGTTGGGCAAGGCCTCCTCGATGAGGATGTCGGCAAAATGGCCAATTAATGCGGGATTGTCACAGCGAAAATTCACTACGCGATTGTTCTCGGTGCGGCCGCTCAACTGGCCCGGATCTTTTTTCGCATAGCCGGTAACCAACACCCGCTCTGTGTTGCCCACCATACGCCGGCTGATCTCTTGCGCCTGTTGTGTGATGCGCTGTTGCAGCAGGGCAAGGCGCTGTTTTTTGGTTTCTTCCGGTGTGTCGTCCGCCATATCCGCAGCGGGTGTGCCGGGGCGCGGACTGTAGATGAAACTGAATGAAGTATCGAAGCCTATGTCCTGAATCAAGTTCATGGTGGCTTCAAAATCCTTATCCGTTTCCCCCGGAAAGCCGACGATAAAGTCGGAAGAAAAACTGATATTGGGTCGGATTTTCTTCAATCGGCGCAGCTTGGATTTGTATTCCAAAGCTGTATGGCCACGTTTCATCGCCATCAAAATGCGGTCCGAGCCGCTTTGCACTGGCAAGTGAACATGACTGACCAGCTCTGGCACTTCCGCAAATACATCGATCAACCGATCGCTGAATTCCACTGGATGGGAAGTGGTGAAACGGATGCGGTCTATGCCATCCACTGCCGCAACTAGAGTGATGAGTTCAGCGAAGTCCACCACGCCATTGGGGCCCTCGCCGCGATAGGCGTTGACGTTTTGACCGAGGAGGTTGACTTCACGCACGCCTTGGCGCGCGAGGTGCGCAATTTCATCGAGGACCGATTGCATGGGGCGGCTGACTTCTTCGCCGCGGGTATAAGGCACGACGCAGAAGGTGCAGTATTTGGAGCAACCCTCCATAACCGAGACAAACGCCGTGGCGCCATCGGCTTCCGGTTGCGGAAGATGGTCGAATTTTTCGATTTCGGGGAAACTGATATCCACGATAACGGCGCCATCCGAGCGCGGTGTGGAAATCATCTCCGGCAGGCGATGCAGGGTCTGAGGTCCAAAAATCAAATCAACATAAGGCGCGCGCTTTGCGATGGCGTCCCCCTCCTGGCTGGCCACACATCCACCGACGCCTATGATAAGATCCGGCTTTTTTTCCTTTAGCCGCTTCCAGCGACCCAATTGGTGAAAAAGTTTCTCTTGAGCTTTTTCCCGAATGGAGCAGGTGTTAACGAGCAGCACATCCGCTTCTGCGGGATCATCGGTGGCCACCATATCGTGGGACTCACCTAGCAAGTCGCGCATACGGGACGAGTCGTATTCATTCATCTGACAGCCGTGTGTCTCGATAAACAACTTTTTGCTGGCTTTCTGCGCACTGGGCTGGTCTGACATGGTATTTCCGTGAAGTCTGTGAAGCGGCTGTAAGAATGAGCGTTGCTAGAGGTCAAAAAACGTGCGCGCATTATACTGATGCACCACATCCTTGCCCACCGGCTTTACGAAGGGGTGAAACGAGTCCTTGTTTTGGCGCTAACAGGCCCAACCTAGGCGGATCCAAGAGCGCGCATCGGTCGGCGGATGTGCGACACAATGAAGAGAGCGGCCGTGAATATTGAGAGTTATATGGCAAAAAATCCAATCTACAAAGTGATCTTTTACAACCAGAATCAGGTGTATGAAGTTTACGCCCGAGCAATTTATCAGAGCGATATGTACGGCTTCATCGAGCTGGAGGAGTTTGTTTTCGGCGAGCGCAGTCAAGTGCTGGTGGATCCGGCCGAGGAAAAACTCAAGTCAGAATTTGCTGCAGTGAAGCGTTCCTATATCCCATTGCACACGATTATCCGCATCGACGAAGTCGAAAAGGAAGGCGCGGTTCGGGTTACCGAAGTGAAATCTGGCGAAAAGGTCACCCCCATCCCATTTCCGACCATGATTCCAACCCCCAAGGGCGAATAATGCTGCACGTCAAAGTGGCAGGCGAGGGCGAGCCACTGGTGTTGCTGCATGGATTGTTCGGGTCTTTGGAAAATCTGGGAGCGGTCGCACGCTTCCTGGCATCCAATTTCAAAGTCTATTCCGTTGATCTCCCCAACCACGGCCGCTCATTCCATCGGAATGGCGTGGACTTGGTGCATATGGCGAACGCCGTCAGCCGCTGGATGGGAGAGGTGGGTCTGACTTCTGCGGGGCTGGTGGGTCACTCGTTGGGCGGCAAAGTGGCCATGGAAGTGGCTCTGAGTCACCCCGATCGCGTCAGCGGCGTGGCAGTGATCGATATAGCACCTGTCACGTATCCGCCGCGGCATCAGGATGTGTTTGCTGGGCTTAATGCCATCAATCCTGCAGTCGTGATCAATCGCGCGGAAGCGGAAGCTCTGATGGCACCGCACGTTACCCAAGAGGCTGTGCGCAGTTTTTTACTGAAGAATCTGGCCAAGACCGACAGCGGCTTCGAGTGGCGAATGAATCTGCAGGATATTCAGCAACAGTATGTGCATTTGATCGCTGAAAACCGGTCTGATGCTGCCTATGCCGGACCGGCTCTTTTTTTGAAAGGTGGCAACTCCGATTACATCAAGCCGGATTATCGCCAGGCCATCACAAGAAGATTTCCTCATGCACAACTCAAAATCGTGCCCAATACTGGTCATTGGCTGCATGCGGAAAAGCCGGAATTGACGGCAACTTTAATTCGGAAGTTCTTCCTGGGGTCAGCCACCGAGTCTGGCGAAACTATTACACACAGCTGACAAACCATACCTGGAAAAGGAGGCATCATGCCCAAAGCAAGAATAGAAAACCTGATGACGGAACTCCACGAGCGCTTTGGCGAACAGCAAATGAGTGCTGAGCAGCAGCATTTGCTCAGCGAACTACAGGCTCACATGCACGACGTCACCGACGGAACTGTGAAAGAGCCGACACCTCTGGAAACCATTCAACTGATGATTGAAGATCTGGGGGATAATCACCCAAATGTGAGCGCTTTATTGCGTGAGTTGCTTGACACGCTGAAAAATATCGGCGTTTAATGTCGGCCTTTTTTTCAGGGAATAATAAAAAAATCCGCCAGACACTGGCTTAATTCGGATCTGGTCGGTTAGGTGAAATGAATTCGCGTGCGAAAGCTGGTTTCCGGGCTTTCGGGCCAAGCAGCTGCAGGGACGCAAATCATCACAGGAGTGGTCTATTTGGACCATAAGGCTATTTGGACCATAAGGCTGTGGGACCATAAGGCTGTGGGACTATAACCGGTGGTAGAGGATGTCGCATTCTCTCGGTTGTAGGAACTGTGATGTATTAAACAAACCTTTTCTGTGATCGATTGCAGCCTTCGTTGTGATGGGCCCTGCGTCGGTTGTTGAGGAAAGCACGCTGAGGATCAGGCTTTGAATAACAGAGTTGAAGAAGCGCCGCTGACATTTATCTCAGGCGAAATCCGCACCGGCCCGGGTGCGATGCAAAATCTATCCATCGATTGCGTCATTTTTGGTTTCCACCAGGGCCGTCTAAAAGTTCTCTGCGTCAAATACGCGATAGGTCCTCACGCCGGCCGTTGGGCTTTGCCTGGGGGTTGGTTGCACAAGGCGGAAAGTATCGACGAGTCCGCTGCCCGCCATCTACGCGATCTCACCGGTCTCGAAGACATTTATATGGAGCAGTTGCAGGCATTCGGCGGCCTCAATCGCGTGCCGGATTCACGAATTGTGACAATCGCCTATTACGCGCTGGTGCGACCGGAAGATTACGAACTCATCATTGGCTACACCACCACTGATGTGCAGTGGCGTGATGTCGACAATACCTCTGGCCTGATTTTCGATCACGATGAAATTCTTAAATGTGCTCTGCAGTCGCTGCAACATAAAGTGCGACATGAGCCCATAGGCTTTAATTTGCTGCCGAAGAAATTCACTCTGTTGCAGCTGCAAGAACTTTACGAAGCCATTCTCAACGTCAAATTGGATAAACCCAATTTCCGCCGCAAAATGTCAAAAATGAAATTGCTGGTTCCCTGCGGGGAAAAACAGCAGCATGTGGCGCATCGCGCGGCAGAACTTTATCGCTTTGACGAAGCTATTTATCGCCGTTTGTGCGAGCAGGGTTTTACTTTCGAAGTGTGATGATGTGAATGTGAAAAGGGGGAGCAAATGCTCCCCTTTTTTATGTCCAAAAAAATCCCCGCGAGCGGGGATTTTATTAGTGCGATTTAATCAAGCCATTATGCTTGCGCAAGCGCTTGCCTTACTGACGCCAATTTCACGCACAGCACAAATACCTGCATGGCGGTGTCCACCTGGCTGACGGCAGGCACAGTCGGCGCGATGCGGATATTGCGGTCTTGTGGATCCTTGCCATAAGGATAGGTGGCACCGGCGGGAGTCAATTTCACGCCCGCTTCACCGGCGAGTTTCACCACTTCTTTGGCAAGGCCTGGACGTGTATCAAAAGAAACGAAGTAACCGCCATCCGCTGATTCCCACGCGCCCAGATCGTTATCACCGAACGCTTCTTCCAAGTGACGCAAAACACTGGCGAAGCGCGGTTTGATAATCGCTGCGTGTTTGCGCATGTGCTCGGTCAGGCTCCCGGGCTTGGCAAAAAATTTCACGTGACGCAGCTGATTGACCTTGTCGGGGCCAATTGTCAGAAAGCCCAGAACTTTTTGAAAGCCTTTCAGGTTGTTGGCGCTGGCGCCCATAAAGGCTACAC
>JAEZGT010000270.1 GCA_023416875.1 Pseudomonadota bacterium | reverse complement strand
TGACGTACCAGGGCGCCCATCCCTTTACGCTACTACCCGTCAGTTTCTCGATTACTTTGGCCTCAAAAGCCTGGAGGAGCTGCCGACTCTGGGTGAACTGAAAGACATCGACAGCTTGAATCAGGATCTGGAACTGGGCGATGACGAACTGGTGGAAGAGCGCGAGCAGATTGCCGCTGCGCGAGACGCCGATGAACCCGCCACCGAATCGCTTTTCGCCAGCCTTGAAGAAGAAACTGCCGAGCCTGAGCACGCTGGCGATACCGATGATGACGACTCCGCACCTGAACAGGCGGAGTTTGATAAAGATACTGACTGAGATATGACAGACGAAAAAATACAGAAAGTCCTAGCCGCCGCCGGCTTGGGATCGCGCCGTGAAGTGGAGCGTGCCATAGAGGCGGGCGAGGTTATGGTTAACGGCCGCCCCGCCCATTTGGGCGAGCGAGTCAAAGTTGGCGACAAGGTGATCTGGCGCGGCAAAGTCTTGGTGGTGCCCGAGGCGGCGCGGGAAGAAGTAAGGGTGTTGCTGTACAACAAACCCGAAGGGGAAATCTGCAGCCGCAACGATCCCGAGGGTCGACCCAGCGTGTTCGACGCACTGCCAACCCTGAAAAACGGCCGTTGGGTGTCGGTGGGCCGATTAGACTTCAACACCAGTGGCTTGTTGTTGTTTACCAACGACGGCGAACTCGCCAATAAATTGATGCATCCCTCCAGCGGTATCGATCGGGAATATCTGGTGCGGGTACAGGGAGAGGTGGAGGACGAAACCCTCGAGCGTTTGAGTGAAGGTGTGCTGTTGGACGACGGTCTTGCCCGTTTCAGCGCTGTCAAACGCGGTGGTTCCGGCGGCGGCACTAACGGTTGGTATCACTGTGTGATCATGGAAGGGCGCAATCGCGAAGTGCGCCGGTTGTGGGAGTCGCAGGAGCTGCGGGTTAGTCGTCTCAAACGCGTGCGCTACGGACCTATTTTGATTCCCCCGTTCGTAAAACCCGGACAGTGGTTGGAGCTGGGCGATCGGGAAATTACCGAGCTGTTTCGCCGGGCTGGTTTGGAGCCGCCGCCGAAGCGGCGTTTCCGTCCGGATGATGCCAATGCTGAGGAGCGCAGAATCAAAAAAATGCGTGCTGCCTCAGGCCGTCAAAGCCGCGCTGGCGGCGGCCCGCCGAAGGGGCGCAAAACGGGTCCCGCCACCAGAAACAGCCCGAAGCCGAGATAATTATTCCGCGGAGGGCTGATTAACCACCCGGTTGCGGCCGCCGCGTTTGGCGTCATAGAGCGCGCTGTCAGCGCGCTTGAACAACAAATCCCTCGTGTCGTCAGTTGCGCTGGTGCTCACACCGATGCTGATCGTGGCGCGCACCGGGCCGTTATCGGTCGTCAGATCTTGATTTTCCAGCTGACTGCGGATGCGTTCAGCGATAGTTACCGCCTCCCCATTTCCGGTATTGCTCAGCACCACCACAAATTCCTCTCCGCCGTAGCGAAATACCTGATCGGTGTCGCGCAAGGCTGCGCCTATGGCTTTCGCCACACTTTGCAGCAACTGGTCGCCTGTGGCGTGACCGAGCCGGTCGTTGATCTGTTTAAAACTGTCCATATCGGCGACCAGCAGCGACAGCGGCCGGCGGCTGCGCTGGCTGAGTTTTAGCTCGCGTTGCAGCGTCAATTCCATGGCCGCGCGGTTGCCGACCCCGGTCAGGGCGTCGCGCAGAGAATTTTCCAACGCGTCGCGATAGAGCAGGGCGTTGCGTAAGGGCTGTAGCAGTAGCCCGAGCAGTCCTTCGATGGTGCCCATTTCCTGTTCATTAAAGCGCGCGCCGCGGAAAAAGGTCATCTCACCCACCGTGTAGCTGCCGTTGTGCAGGTTGTAATTGATCTTGTGGGCGCGATGAGTGCCCAGGGCGAGCCGTATGTCGCGGGACGGCAGGCGGTATTCCATACCAGAGCAGCGGATAACCCGTTGCAGCATCTGATAAAACGTTGCCAGGGTTTCGTGCAGATCCAGAGAAGTCTGCAACGTGTTGCTAAGGCGAAAACGGAATTCGCCAGCATCATTCGATGTGTCGGTGACAGTGCTGACTGGAAGCGTCTCGGAATTGGCCAGGGTTTGCGTCATACAGGGGTCTCGGTAACGCCCGAAGAGGGGCGAGTCTGTTTCATTAGTGATTGCCAAAGCCATGCCAGCAGAAATAATTGTTTAGATTTCAAGTGGATATATATCCAAGTGGCACCTTAAGTTGCGTTAATGACGGTTTTTTGGCGTCGCTCGAGCAGGTCCAAAGGCAATTCTTTGCCGCTCTCATCTTTATTTGCGGTCGCTCTCCTCTTTATTTGGCATAGTGACTCGCAGTTGTACAAGCACGGCAATGTTGCGAAAATGCCGCGCGTTTTCGCTCGTACATTCAGGAGTCTCTGTGGCACAGATCGGTCTCTTTTTCGGCAGTGACGAGGGTAATACCGAGTCGGTGGCATACCGTATCCAGCAGCGCCTGGGCACAGATGTGGTGGATGTCTTTGATATCGCGGATGTGACGCAACTGGAATTTGCGGAATACGATCAGATCATTCTGGGAATCTCCACCTGGGATTTCGGCCAGATCCAATCTGATTGGGAGGAGTTCTGGGGCGATATTGAACAGGTGCCTTTTGCCGGTAAAACCGTCGCCCTTTACGGTCTTGGCGACCAATTCGGTTACGGTGACTTTTTTCTCGACGCCATGGGTATGCTGCATGATGTGGTGGTGAAGAACGGCGCGCACATCGTCGGCCACTGGTCTACCGAAGGCTATGAATTCGATGCCTCTAAAGCGCAGATTCCAGGAGAAAATTCCTTTGTCGGCCTGGCGCTTGATGAAGACCAACAACCCGAGCTGACGAAAACGCGCCTGGACGAGTGGTGCGCGCAAATCCATCAAGCTTTCGGTCTGATCACCCCTCTGCATTCAGTTGACGACTGATGCCATGAATGCCCCCATACCCGCCGCCAAAAACACCGGCATAAAACGCCTTATCAAAGCGGCGGGTTACTCCTTCAAAGGTCTGCGCTACGCCTTTCGCAGTGAAGCTGCGTTCCGACAGGAATCCATGGTGGCAGCCGTACTGATCCCCTTGGCTCTGTGGCTGGACGTGAGTTCGGCGGAGCGGATTCTGCTGGTGAGCGCGGTGGTCCTCGTGCTCGTGGTGGAGCTGTTCAACACCGCTATAGAAGCTGTGGTGGATCGTGTTGGGGTGGAATATCACTTGCTGGCGGGTGCCGCGAAAGATACGGGGTCGGCCGCCGTATTTCTCAGCCTGCTTTTGTGCATTTTCGTCTGGGGCACCGTCCTGGTATCTCTCTTCTGATCACGGGGAAATCCATTCCTTGGCTATTCTTATTTAAGGGGCCTGTGCGCTCCGCGAAAAGCCCGACCGGCTGACCTCTTGTGCTATGCTCCGTGCCACCTGGGCTGCCGGAGTGTGGCCATTTCCTCAAATAATCATAAAAGGAGCGGATTTTGGACAGCAAACATTATGCGAACGTCAGCGAGTTGTTACTGGACGCTTTTTCGCAGCATGCAAACCTGCCGGCTTTTACCTGCTTCGGGCATACCCTGACTTATGCCGACATCGATATTCTCAGCGCTCGCTTTGCCAGTTATTTGCAACACCATTCCGGTCTGAAACCCGGTGACCGCATCGCGATTCAATTGCCGAATGTTTTGCAATATCCGGTGGTTTTGTATGGCGCCATTCGCGCCGGCCTAGTGGTGGTCAATACCAACCCGCTGTATACCTCTCGCGAGTTGCTGCACCAGTTAAAAGACAGCGGCGCCAAGGCACTGGTGGTGCTCGCCAATGTGGCAAACCACGCAGCGGAAATCCTGCCCCAGACGCAGGTGGAAAAGGTGATTTTGACGGAAATCGGGGATTTGCTTCCGACGCCGAAACGCCAGCTGATCAATTTTGTGGTTAAGCACGTTAAGAAAATGGTGCCGAGTTTTGAATTTCCCCAAATGACCAGCATCCGCGACGCGCTCAAACTTGGCGAACAGCAACCGTATACGCCTGTGCCGGTGAACAGCGATACGCTGCTGGTGCTGCAATACACTGGCGGCACCACCGGTGTGGCCAAAGGCGCTATGTTGAGTCACGGGAATTTGTGCGCGAACGTGCGGCAGGTTCTCAACCACATGACCAAGTTGTTCAAAACCCAATCGCAAATAGTAGCGGTGGCGCTGCCGCTGTATCACATTTTCGCTTTCAATATTCACGGCCTGTGCGCCGTTGCCCGCGGTGCCCACAACGTACTGATTCCCAACCCGCGGGATTTGCCGGCTTTCGTCAAGGCAATCAAGCCGTACAAAGTTTCCTTGTTTGTAGCCGTAAATACGCTCTATAACGCGCTCTTGCGTTGCGAGGATTTTCGTAAGCTGGATTTCTCCGAATTGAAAACCTCCGCTGGCGGTGGTATGGCGGTAACGGAAGATGTGGCCAAACACTGGTTGGAATTGACTGGCTGCGAAATCTGCGAAGGCTATGGCCTGACGGAAACTTCTCCGGTTGTGATTACCAATCCGGATAACGCTATTAAATCCGGAACCATTGGCACGCCGGTGATCGATACCGAAATCAAAATTGCCAACGAACAGGGTGTCGATGTGCCGGATGGCGAGCCGGGTGAGCTTTGGGCGCGCGGCCCGCAGGTGATGTCCGGCTACTGGCAAAAACCCGATGCAACCGCCGAGGTGCTGACTCCGGACGGTTGGTTCAAAACCGGCGATATTGCGATTCGCAGGCCTGATGGCTATTACAAAATTGTCGATCGCAAAAAAGACATGATTCTCGTGTCCGGTTTTAACGTGTATCCCAATGAAGTCGAGGATGTTGTCACCCAGCATCCAGACATCATTGAGGCGGCCGTGATCGGCGTACCCAGCCATGATTCCGGCGAAACCGTGAAACTTTTTGTCGTTACCGGCGAAAAAAAGGTGCCGGAAGAGGAAATTATTGCGTTCTGCCGGCAGCGGCTGACGGCCTACAAGGTTCCGAAAATTATTGAATATCGCGATAGTCTGCCCAAATCCAACGTCGGTAAAATTCTGCGCCGCGAACTGCGCGATCCGCCACCGCACGCGTAAACGCGGCTCGCGGAAAACTGCTTAAAAATACAAATAAGACAAACAGGAGATACACGTGGAAATTTCCGCGATTATTTTTTTGGTGCTCGCCGTTGCTATTGTCTATTTCGGCGCGAAGAGCGTGCCGCAGGGGCAGGAGTGGACGGTGGAGCGCTTTGGTCGTTACACCCGCACGCTGCGCCCGGGTTTTAATGTGATACTGCCGTTGATCGATACCATCGGCCGCAAACAGATCGTTATGGAACAGGTTCTCGATGTGGATCCCCAGGAAGTGATCAGCTCCGATAATGCCATGGTGACCACTGACGCAGTGTGTTTTTTCCAGGTGATCGATGCGGTGAAAGCTTCTTACGAGGTCAACAATCTACACTCGGCCATGAAAAATCTGGTCATGACCAACATCCGCGCAGTGCTGGGTTCCATGGAGCTGGATGCGATGCTCTCCAATCGCGACCAGATCAATACAGCCTTGCTCACTAAGGTGGACGAAGCGACCAGCCCATGGGGTATCAAAGTGACGCGGATCGAAATTAAGGACATACGTCCGCCCACGGATCTGGTGGAATCCATGGCCAACCAGATGAAGGCCGAGCGGGAAAAGCGCGCCCTGATTCTGCGCGCGGAAGGTGAGCGCGAGGCGGCGATCAAGGTCGCGGAAGGCCAGAAGCGCGCGCAGATTCTCAACGCGGAAGGTGAGCGGGAAGCGGCGTTTCTGGAAGCGGAGGCCCGTGAACGGGAAGCGCAGGCGGAGGCCAAAGCCACTCAATTTGTGAGCGAGGCGATCGCCGGCGGCAACAGTCAGGCAATCAATTATTTCGTTGCGCAAAAATATGTTGATGCCTTGGGCCGACTCGCCTCATCGGAAAACAGCAAAGTGATCCTTATGCCACTGGAAGCGAGTCAAGTCATAGGTTCTCTAGCGGGAATCCAAGAGCTTATTAAAACGGCGCAGCAGGATAAAAAAGGTTGAACATGTTTGATTCCTTGACTGGCTGGCACTGGCTTGCCCTCGGCATAGGTCTGCTGCTGTTGGAGATCCTGGGCGTTAACGGCATTTTTATTGGCACCGCTTGCGCCGCCATAGCTTTGGCGTTGGTGCTCGCCCTAGTGGATCTCCCCTGGCAGTGGCAATTGGTGTTATTCGGAATTTTCGCCGTTATCGGCACCGGTATTTTCTGGCGATTTTTCCGCGTCAAACCGGCAGACAACGCCACCAGCAAGCTCAATAACCGCCGCGCGCAGCTTATTGGTATGCGGGCCTCGCTGCTGCAGGGAGTGCAGAATGGCCGCGGCAAAGTCCAGATCCAGGATGCTTTATGGACGGTGAGCTGCCAAGAAGATTTGCCACCGGGCACGCTGGTGGAAGTCGTGGGATATGACGACGACACTTTGCATGTGAAAAAAATCTGATTGGCGGATTTATGCGCCAGCTCCCATACTTGCTCATAGACCTATCCATGGGGGCTACCTTTCATGCCCATTAACGCGTTGGTGCTCTCTGGCGGCGGCGCCCGCGCTGCCTACCAAGCGGGTGTATTGCAGGCGCTGGCGGACATCCTGCCGAATTTACATAATCCGTTCCCTATCATTTGCGGCACGTCCGCCGGTGCCATCAACGCCGTGGCCATGGCTGCCCACCGGGGCGGTTTTCGCAAGGCCGCTCTCGATCTGGCGCAAACCTGGCGCTACCTCGAAGTCGATCACGTGTTCAAGTCAGGCTGGACGGACCTCTTGTGCGGGCTTGCGAAGGTGGGGGCTTCAATCTTTAACGATGGCGTCGGGCGAGATCGACCACTGGCCTTGTTGGATAACAGCCCGCTGCGGCAGCTGCTCACCCAGGTACTTCCTTTTGACAATATCAATCTGCGTATCGAGGCAGGTGAGCTGCGCGCCATCAGCGTCACCGCAATGAGCTATAGCTCCGGTGAATCGGTGGCGTTTTATCAGGGCGCGTCCGACCTCCATCCGTGGCGCCGCGCCCGCCGTTTGGGGCGACCCACCCAACTGACTGTGGACCATCTGCTTGCGTCGTCGGCGATTCCCACCATCTTTCCTGCTGTTTACCTTGACCGCGAATATTTTGGCGACGGCGCTATGCGTCAGGTAGCACCGATCAGCCCGGCGTTGCACCTGGGTGCCGACCGTTTGTTTGTCATAGGTGTCAGCGCTAACCGCAGCCCCACACACTGGGGCAAATCGAAAGCGCTGCCGCGTCACTCACCGTCCATGGCGCAGATCATCGGCCAGATGTTCAATAGCGCGTTCATTGATGCCTTGGAGGGCGACCTCGAGCATGTGGAGCGCGTCAACGCCCTCTTGGCTCTTATCGACAAAAATCGCTGCGAGCAGACCGGCCACCTGCGCGCGGTGGAAACCCTGGTGATCTCGCCGTCCAAGCCTCTCGATAAAATTGCCGGGCGCCGGGTGCGCGATCTGCCCCCAGGGTTGCGCTTTTTCCTGCGGCGCACTGGCGCCACGGCGAGCGGCGGCGGCTCGGCGGTAGCGAGTTATCTGCTGTTTTCCCAGGGGTATTGCAATGAATTGATGGAGCTGGGTTATCAGGACGCTATGTGGGAGCGCGGCGCCATCGAACGGTTTTTTAGCGAACCGAGCGCCAGTTAACCGATCTGGATTATCGCTGCTGGAGGTCATCTTTCCATCCGGCATGCGGAACACGCCCCGGGGACATAGCAGACACCATGCAGGGGTGCTGCTCCGCTTAACCTGCGATCCTTTGCCACAGACGTACCACGCCAATTTTTTCCTCATGCCTTTTAAAAAAAATTCCAAGTAAAATGGCTCGCCCGTGCAGCGCCGCTAACAGGACGCGCGGTTAGATCGACAATATATCTTGGGGGTAGGCGTGAAATTCATAAAAGTGGGATTGGCAATCCTGATTGTGGTAATGGTGGCATTTATTGGTGGCGGCTATCTATTGCCCAAGCAGGTGGCAGTGGAGCGTTCGGCGTTGATTGAGAGTGACCCCGCGACGATTTTTGAATATGTAAACAACTTAAAAAAATTCCATAGCTGGTCACCATGGGCGGATATGGATCCAAACATGCAATTGGAATTTTCCGGTCCCGAGCGCGGCGTCGGCGCGAGCATGGGCTGGTCGAGCGCCGTTCCTCAAGTTGGCAACGGCGTGCAGACGATAGTCGTTTCCGAGCAGGATAAGCGCGTTGTAATCAGTCTGGAGTTTGATGGCCAGACCGGCGGCGAAGCGGAATTTGATTTGGTGCCGGAAGGACGCGAAACCAAAGTGACCTGGCGCTTCCGCGCGGATTTCGGGGGTAATCCGATCGCGCGTTATTTTGGGCTGGTGCTGGACGACATGCTGGGCGACCACTATACAAAGGGCTTGGAAAAGCTCGAGCACACGGTGGAGAGCTTGCCCAATATCGTTACCGAGGAAATCACCTATAACGTCGGCGATACCCGTCTGTCTGGCTATCTCGCCTATCCCCGCAACGCTACCAATGTGCCTGGCATTTTGATTGTGCACGAGTGGTGGGGTAACAATCAGTATCCCCGCAGACGTGCCGATATGCTGGCGGAGCTGGGTTATGCCGCCTTTGCCCTTGATATGTACGGTGACGGCAAAGTCACCGATCATCCCAAAGAAGCTACCGCTTTTATGATGGAAGTCGTGAACAACGCCGACGTGGCCCGCGCACGTTTTGAAAAAGCACTCGATTTATTGAAGAGCAGCCCGGTCGTGAACTCTGAAAAAATCGCTGCGATTGGTTACTGCTTTGGCGGTGCGGTCGTGCGCAGCATGGGGCGTTTGGGACTGGATCTTGACGGTGTTGTGAGCTATCACGGCTCGCTCGGAGGCCTGGCCCCAATCAATCCGGATCAGGTAAAAGCCCGGTTTATGGTGTTTAACGGCGCGGCTGATCCATTCGTTCCTGAAGAGGCGAAGCAGGCATTTAAAACAGAAATGGATGCGGCGAATCTACAGTACGAATTTATTGACTACCCGGGTGCCCTGCACACGTTCACCAATCCAGAAGCGGATGAAAAAGGCGAAGCCTACGGCCTCCCACTGAAATACGATCCGGCGGCTGATCAGGATTCCTGGCAAAAAACCCAGGAGTTTTTCCGCACCATTTTCTGATGGTATTTGTGGCGGTAATTTCGCCGCATTGGTTTGAACTCGTTCAGAAAATTAAGGCAAAAAAAAGCCCCCGATTTCGGGGGCTTTTTCGTTAGAGCAGATTAGATCCGAACTTCCTCGATCTGGGTTGCTGCAATGCGCTTGCCGTCTTCGGCGCCTTTTACGAACTGCGCGATTTGATCGAAATTCATGTAGCGGAAAATCTCGCTGCTCATGGAATCGATTTCATTCGCGTAGGTCAGGTATTCCTCCGGTGACGGCAGGCGCCCCAAAATACCGCCGATGGCGGCCAGTTCCGCAGAGGTGAGGTACACGTTGGCACCATTGCCCAAACGGTTGGGGAAGTTGCGCGTGGAAGTGGACAACACGGTGGTGTTGTCGGCAACGCGTGCCTGGTTACCCATGCACAGCGAACAGCCGGGCATTTCTGTGCGCACGCCGTTGCGGCCGTAGATGTTGTAATAACCTTCTTCCATCAGCGTGTGCTGATCCATTTTGGTCGGCGGCGACATCCAGAAGCGGGTTTTCAGGCCGGCTTTGTTCTTCTCCAGCAATTTTCCAGCGGCGCGGAAGTGGCCGATGTTGGTCATGCACGAACCGATG
>JAEZGT010000245.1 GCA_023416875.1 Pseudomonadota bacterium | reverse complement strand
AAGTCATACCTTCCAACAGTTCCATTCCGGTACCGGGTGTGCCGTAGTGCAATACCTGCGGATCTTCATGAAAAATCTTACCGATGCCATGCCCGCAATAGTCGCGCACGATCGAGTAGTAGTGGCTTTCCGCATGTTGTTGAATAACGTGACCTATATCGCCCAGGCGGGCGCCCGGCTTGACCACTTCTATACCTTTATAGAGGCATTCCTGAGTGATTTTCACCAAGCGCTCGGCGTGTGGCGCCACTTTGCCGACGAAAAACATTTTGCTGGTATCGCCGTGGTAGCCGTCAAAGATGACGGTGATGTCCACGTTGATGATGTCACCGTTCTTAAGAATCTTCTTATCCGACGGTATTCCATGACATACCACGTGGTTGACCGAGGTGCAGATGGATTTGGGAAATTCTTTATAGTTGAGCGGTGCCGGAATTGCGTGTTGCACCTGAGTGATGTACTCATGGCACAGGCGGTCGAGCTCGCCAGTGCTGACGCCTGGCACTATATAGGGCTCGATGTATTCCAACACCTCGGCGGCTTTGCGCCCGGCTACGCGCATCTTTGCTATTTCGTCTGGGGTTTTGATGGTCACTGCCATGGTATGGGGTCGCTGTCGTCAAGTAGTCGCCGGGGACCCGGCGTCGAGAAAGCCACGTATTCTAAACGATAGCGCGCGAGCAAACATACTTTCCGCATAGCGGCACAGCTGAGGAAAAGCGTGGTTTGAATGCTTTAACCAGCAACTGGTTTGTGGTATAAAGCGCGCCCTGCCTCTTCCGGCAGGAATCTAACCCAATGTCGCACACACGTCGGCACACTGTTCTGGGTGCCCCAAAGTCGCTTAAGCGCACCGAAGGGTTGAATGGTGGGATGTGTGGAGGCTCAACCCAAACGTGTATTAAGGATACATTTATGCCAACTGTAAGCATGCGCGATATGCTGAGCGCCGGTGTTCACTTCGGCCACCAGACCCGCTACTGGAACCCCAAGATGAGAAACTTCATCTTCGGTTCACGCAACAAAATTCACATCATCAACCTCGAGCACACGGTTCCCTCGTTCAACCAAGCTTTGGAGCTGGTGCGTCAGATGTCCGCCCAGAAGAAAAAAGTTCTTTTCGTGGGCACCAAGCGCGCCGCTCAAAAGACCATTGCTGAGCAAGCAGCCCGTGCTGGTATGCCCTATGTCAGCCATCGCTGGCTGGGTGGTATGTTGACCAACTACAAAACCATCCGCGCATCTATCCGCCGCTACCGCGATCTGGAAACCCAGAGCAAAGACGGTACTTTCGACAAGCTCACCAAAAAAGAAGCTCTGATGCGTACCCGCGCTATGGAGAAGTTGGAGCAGACAATCGGCGGTATCAAAGACATGGGTGGCCTGCCGGACGCACTGTTTGTGATCGATGTCGATCATGAGCGTATCGCGGTTCAAGAAGCCAACAAGCTGGGTATTCCGGTTATCGCCGTGGTGGACACCAATAGTGATCCCGCTGGTGTTGACTACGTAATCCCCGGTAACGATGACGCCATTCGCGCTATCAAGCTTTACGTGACCGCGATGGCTGATGCCTGCCTAGAAGGTACCGCGCAGCACAGTGCCGTTCCCAATAAAGATGAGTTTGTCGAGGTGGACGAAGCCGCAGCTAAAGCTTGATCGCTGCGGTTGGATACGCCGCCAAGCGCGGCGTGCACTGGACAGTCGAAAAGGGGGGAAACCCCCTTTTTGTTGAGCGTCCACACCCTTTGAATATTGACGACTGAGGACACAATCATGGCAATTACCGCTAATCTGGTAAAAGAACTGCGCGAGCGCACCGGCCTCGGCATGATGGAATGCAAAAAAGCGCTGGTGGATTCCAATGGCGACATCGATCTGGCCATTGAAAATCTGCGTAAAGCGAGCGGCCTGAAAGCTGCTAAAAAAGCTGGCCGTACCGCTGCTGAAGGTGTGGTCATGGCGCGCGTTGCCGCTGACGGCAGCTTCGGTCTGTTGCTCGAAGTCAACTCCGAAACTGATTTCGTCGCCCGCGACGATAACTTCCTCGGCTTTGCCAACGCAGTATTGGAAAAAGCCTATTCCACCAAACAAGCAGACGTTGCCGCTGTAATGAGTGGTGAACTGGAAACTGCCCGTGAAGCTCTGGTACAAAAAATTGGTGAGAACATCAGTGTGCGCCGTATCGCCGCCGTATCTCCCGCTGCAGGGGTGGTCGGTTCCTACGTTCACTCTAATAACCGCATCGCGGTATTGGTGGAGCTGAAAGGCGGTTCCGTTGAATTGGCTCGTGATATCGCTATGCACGTCGCGGCGGTCAATCCACAAGTGGTAAATCCGAACCAAATGCCGGCGGACTTGGTGGAAAAAGAGAAAGACATCATCAAATCGCAGCCTGATATGGCGGGTAAACCGGCGGAGATCGTCGAAAAAATGGTGATGGGCCGAATTTCCAAATTCCTCAAAGAATCCAGCCTGACTGAACAGCCGTTCGTTAAAGATCCGGAAGTCACCGTGGGAGCCCTTGCGAAAAAAGCAGGTGCCGAAATTGTGTCTTTTGTCCGCTACGAAGTAGGCGAAGGCATCGAAAAAGAAGAGACGGATTTCGCTGCCGAAGTGGCTGCACAGGTCCAGGCTTCCAAAGGCTGATAGGGTTTTTACACCCTGTTTGACCCACATGGGAAAAGGCGGGAGGAGATCGCTTCTCCCGCCTTTTTGCTGTTAAACTGCCGCCAATTTTTGCTTGGGAGAATGGTTTCATGGCTACAACCCGCGATCGCAAATACAAACGGATACTGCTCAAACTCAGTGGCGAACAGTTGATGGGAGACGAGGGATTCGGCATAGATCCCAAGGTTCTCGACAAAATGGCTCTGGAAATCGGCCAACTCGTCGGTATAGGCGTGCAGGTGGGGCTGGTGATTGGCGGCGGCAATCTGTTTCGCGGTGCGGCGTTGAATAAAGCGGGCCTAGATCGCGTTACCGGCGACCATATGGGTATGTTGGCGACGGTGATGAATGCGCTGGCCATGCGCGACGCGCTGGAGCGCTCCAACATTTCTTCCAGCGTCATGTCCGCCATTCCCATGAGTGGCATTGTTGAACATTACGACCGTCGCCGCGCCATCCGTTTGCTGGAGAATGGCGAGGTGGTTATCTTCGCTGCCGGTACCGGCAACCCGTTTTTCACCACTGATTCCGCCGCCTGTCTGCGCGGCATAGAAGTCAACGCCGAACTGGTGTTGAAAGCCACTAAAGTGGACGGCGTCTACACCGCTGATCCGATGAAAGATCCCACCGCGACGCGTTATAAACACCTCAGTTATGACCAGGTTCTGGCGGAGAAACTCGGGGTAATGGATCTCACGGCGATCTGTCTGTGCCAGGAGCACAGGATGCCGGTGAGAGTCTTCCGCATGGATAAACCGGGCGCTCTCCTGAACATAGTAGTTGGGGGTGATGAAGGTACTTTGATCGAGGACATCACGCATGATTAATGACATTAAAAAAGATGCACAGGACAGGATGAAAAAAGCTGTCGAGGTGCTCGGAGTCAACTTCAATAAAATTCGCACCGGTCGTGCCCACCCCAGCATTCTCGATGGGGTTTGTGTCTCTTACTACGGCAATGACACTCCGTTGTCACAGGTCGCGAATGTCAGCGTTTCAGATGCGCGCACCTTGACCATCAGCCCCTGGGAAAAAAAGCTGATTCCAGAAATCGAAAAGGCCATTATGAAGTCCGATCTCGGCCTCAATCCGTCCACGAGCGGTGACTTGATCCGTGTGCCAATGCCCGCACTAACAGAAGAAACGCGCAAGGGCTTTATCAAGCAGGCCCGCGCTGAAGCGGAACACGCTCGCGTATCGGTTCGCAATGTACGGCGGGACGCGAATAACACGTTAAAAGAGCAGGTAAAAGCCAAGCTCATCAGTGAAGATGAAGAGAGAAGAGCGCAGGACGACATCCAGAAAATCACCGACAAATACGTTGCAGAGGTGGATGCGGCGCTGGCGGCGAAAGAAAAAGATCTGATGGAAATTTAACGGCGCTACGGGAGCTGTGAGTGAGTTCTGAGGCATTACGGCATGTGGCCATCATCATGGACGGCAATAATCGTTGGGCCAAACGGGAGGGCAAGCAGGGCATCATGGGTCACAGAGCCGGTGTTGAGCGCATCCGCGATGTCCTGGAAGCCTGCCGCAAGAACCACATTGAAGTGCTTACTGTATTTGCCTTCAGCAGCGAAAACTGGCGGCGTCCACCCAAAGAGGTGGAAGCGCTCATGGGCTTGTTTTACAGCTACCTAAAGCGCGAGGCGCGCCGTTTGGCCGAGGAGCGGGTGCGGCTCAAGGTCATAGGCAGCCGCAGTCGTTTTAGCGATAGCCTGCGCAGAGCTATAGAGGAAGCGGAAAGTACAGCCTGCGAAGGTGACTCTACTTTGGTTATCGCGGCGGACTACGGCGGTCAGTGGGATATGGCGCAGGCGGCGCGCGCGGTACTGAACGATGTTCTCACCGGGCATATGAAACCTGAGGACATTTCCCCCGAAGTCATCGACCGCCATATGTCCACCAGCGATCTACCGCCTCTCGATCTGCTCATTCGCACGGGCGGCGAGTTGCGTATCAGTAATTTTTTACTATGGCAGGCCGCATATGCGGAGCTGTATTTCTCACCGCTGCTTTGGCCTGAGTTTGACGGCACAGCCTTGGAAGAGGCCATCGCCGACTTTTATCAGCGCCAACGGCGGTTCGGCCGGACCGGCGACCAGCTCGCCGGGCAGGGTACTGTTAGTGCTTAAACAGCGTGTCATTACCGCGTTGATCATGGCGGCAGTGTTTATCGCTGTGCTGTTTCTCTGCCCACCGTTGGTGTTTGCTGTATTCGTCGGCGCAGTGACGGTCGTCGCCGCCTGGGAGTGGGCAAATCTATGCCATTTAACCAGCGCGCCCGCCCGCATTGTTTACGCCTTCTTTATTGTGGCAGTAGCCGCCGCGCTTTTAGCGTTATTGCATCTTACAGCTTGGCTCCAGTTGCAGCAGATTCTGATTGTCAGCTGCGTATGGTGGGCCTTGGCGCTTCTCTGGATTCAGGGGTATCCCACCAGCGCAGTTTTATGGCAGTCGACCTGGATGCGCATGGCAATTGGCAGCTTGGTGCTGATCCCTGCGTTCCTTTCCCTTGTCCACCTGCGCAACTCGCCTAACGGCCACTGGCTCGTCATTGCCGTGGTGCTGGTGGTCGCTGCAGCGGATATAGGCGCCTATTTCGCAGGACGTCGTTTTGGTCGTCACAAGTTGGCTCCCAATGTCAGCCCAGGAAAGTCGTGGGAGGGCGTGTTCGGCGGACTATTGGCGGTAGCTGCTCTAGGTATTGCGTTTGCTCTTTCTCGAGACCTGCGCTTGGACCTGGTATTGGTTCTCGCATTGCCAGCTGCAATGGTCTCTGTCATAGGCGATTTGCTGGAAAGCATGCTGAAGCGCTTTCGCGGCATCAAGGACTCCGGCCATATACTCCCCGGACATGGCGGCGTTCTCGATCGTATTGACGGTTTGGTAGCGGCTGTTCCCGTTTTTACGTTGGCGACGATCATCGCTAACGGTTCCTGGTAGCTCTTATGCAGCGACTCACGATTCTCGGTTCCACCGGCTCTATTGGCGTTTCCACTCTGGATGTGGTGAGCGACCATCCGGACCGCTTTGAGG
>JAEZGT010000217.1 GCA_023416875.1 Pseudomonadota bacterium | reverse complement strand
AATCTTAGCGAGGATGCGAGTGCGGCACTGGCGCCGGTTTTGGGCCAGCGCACTCGAACATCACATGGGGATCGCAAGGCGGCTTCGGACGGATATGAACATGGGTCGCTTGGAAGTTATTGTCGTCAATGTAAGACCCTTCCACATCGACTTCAAACTCATCATCCGCGCGATTGCGCACCGCCGCCCATTCATGTGCTGACACCTCGGAGGCATCGACAAATAGAGTGCCGATGTAAAAACTGCGGTCATCACTCACATTACTGACGGTACCACGCAAAGTATTGGGTGGACCCGCGTCCGCATCTTTGCGGGTAATCCGTGTAACTTCCCAGCCTTCCACGGTATTGACCGCAAATATTTCCAGCTCCTCGCCACTGCGCAAACTATCAAAATTGAAGTAGCGCTCCATGGAGCGGGATTCGTCGCGGAACTGGGTGAACGTGGTGACTTGAAATACGGTCTCGCCCAATACGAAGGTTTTATTTGCCGAATTGATCTCCGCCACAGTCCCCCTGAAACGCTGGGTGTTGAGCGGCTTGATGCGAATGCGCTCGGCCTGCAAAACGCCGTCGAGCAGCGGTCCAAATACCACCACTTGAACGCCTGTGGTGACATCGCTGCTGGCGCCTTTTTCGATGCGCGCATTGCGCATATCAACCGTTACACCCTGGAGGGTAAAACGTTCGCCGGCGATTAAATTACGTACCACACCTTCCAGGCTCGCAGCGCGGCCATTCTCGATGGTCTTGCTGCTAAATTCGATGCGTGTGGCATTCAGGGTTTTGGCATCTTCCGCCAAAGTGCCGACCACGCGTACCCGCTGGCCCGCGGCCAGATTCAATGCCGTGCCGCCGCTAAATTCAGCACCTGTTATCCGCACTGTCAGCGCTTTTAAGGTGAAGGATTCCATCGCCTCATCCACGGTGCTGATATAACCCTCAACCTCCAGCGCATCGACGGAAATATCAATATCCGCCTTGGCGATATAAGTCGCGGTAATCAAACCGTTGTCGGTAACAAAGCCGCTGACGTTAACGCCGAGTTCCGGCGCGAGTTCGTCGAACGAGGTGTGGACAAAAGTCGCTTCCTCATTGACGTAAACGGCCTGGCCGAGAATGCGCAAGGCTTTGCGACCGCTGCCGACCGCATCGACGGATTCGATAACGCCGCGCAGGACACGATCCGCACGCACGGTCTGCGCAATGCCGGCTTTGCCCTTGCCGTTTGTGTCGCTGCCATTTATCTCACCAACGACCTCCACCACCATGCCCACGGCGAGGTCGGCTTCGTCCGCCGGTTCACCGGCAATTTCCACGTCGGCAGAAGTGGTATCAAAGCGCACACCGTTGACATACACACTGCCAAACCCGGAAACCGTGCCATAGGCCGATGCCAATTCAACGCGATCACCAGTGCCTTCAATACCAGCCTGGCTGTTGGTGTTGGATTCACAACCGCTGAGCAACAACGCTCCAATAAGAAAATAGGGCGAAATGTTTTTCATTAGATTTTCTTGTCTCCGTTTTCGTCCGGACTGGGGCCTTCAAGATAGTAAACACCCACACCGACTCGGAAAGTTTGTTGACCGGCTGGCTCCGATTTCTCTTGTTCGAATTCACTCAGCCATTCGTTGATTTGCAGCAACAGCGCTTCACCTTGTTCGCGGCAGCGCTGGCGGATCACGTCGAGGTCGTCAGCAGAAATATGGTTGTAGGACACGGTGCGCTGCAGAAATGGACCTGGCGCTTCGCGGCCGATGTTGTGGTCCATGGTCCGCAATAAATCCGCAGCCGCCGTGCCGAAGATGCGCAGGTTTTCGCGCATGTCGGCGATGGGCACGTAGGCGTTGACAGTCAGGCATACCAAGTCGCCCTCCCGCTCAACAGCATTGATACGCACCAGCTCATCAAGCAGTGCCCGCACGGGAACATCGCTGGAATATTCTTTGGCGAGAGCCGTAAAACTGTCACTTTGTGTGGGCTGTTCCTCTACCAACAGCGGTTTCGGATTGCCCGCAGCATCGTGAAAGCGCGCATCGTTGGTCCAAGCGGTGATGACGCGGGCGGCGGGGTTGGGGGCGTCAAGGCTCTGGTCTGATAATGGGTGCGGCCTATCCTTCAGCTTCGCGATATCTTTGCGATTGATCCCCGTCAGTACCGCCGTACGCGAATGACTGGGCTTGCGCCCTGGTAACGCGAATTCCTGCTCCGCCACATCCACAAATACGTTCCGGGCGACATCCGAAAAGGCCCGGTACGACATTCCATGCCGCAGCAAAAGCCTCACCATTGGCCTCAGTACTTTGTATAGGGCGCGCGTCAGCGCCTGATGTGAAGAGTTTGTCATGACCCGATGATTACCCAATCGCGCAAATGAACGTGCGTACCGCGAACGAAACGATGCCGATTATGGGATAAAAACGTCAAAAAAAGCTTATCTCGCTATGCTTTTGTGAGACAGTCGACCTTATCCGATGCAAATTTGGGATTATAGTGTCAAAACCCGCTCGGTAACGGGGTAGCAATACGATGCGGGACATAGGTAAAAATCAAGTGCATTTGGCGAAAATGCACACAATCTTTAGGAGAAACGAGACATGTTCTTGAAAAAAGCTTTAGCGATGAGCATCTTGTCGGTGCCCATGTTCGCAATGACCGGCTGCGGCGGCGACAACGCCTCCACTTCCGAAAATCCCAACCCTTCCACCTCCGCTGTTCCGTTTAGTCTGGCGCTGACTGACGGCCCTGTGGACTCAGCCACCAAGGTGGTGATCGAGCTGACTGGCGTGTCCATCAAGCAAAAAGGCGCTGAGGACATAGTGGTGGAGTACGAAACTCCGCGTTCAATCAACCTGCTGGATCTGCAAGACGGTGTAGTTACCGATCTGATCAGCGGCTTTGAGCTGGAGCCAGGCGACTACAACGGTATTCATCTGCACATCAACGCAGTAAAAGACGACGTGCTGGATTCTTTCGTAGAGTTTGAAGATGGCACCATTCTGGAGCTGCAACTGGAAGGAAAAGCAGATCACGGCCTGCACATCACCAAACCCTTCACCATCGTTGAAGACGAACCCGCCGAGTTCACGATCGACTTCGATCTGCGCAAGTCGCTGAAATTTGGTGAAGAGGATGAATACGTCACTCTGAAGCCGCATCTGCACTTGGTCCACAACCATCACGCCGGCCATTTGCATGGCGATCTGGACTCAGCCCTGGTAGCCGAATTGTGTGCTGACCCCTCCATTGAGCTGGGTGCGGTATACGTATTCGCCGGTGCCAACGCGGTGCCCACTGACGTAAACGGCAGCGAATCCGATCCAGTGGCAAGCGCTCTGGTTAAACTCGCTCCAAAAGGTGAGTACCACTACCACGTGGGCTTCCTGGAAGCTGGCGAATACACCGTGGCTTACACCTGTGACGCAGCTTCGGACAACCCGGAAGAAGTCAACGAGCTGACTTTTGCTGTTCTTGAGCCTGTCACTATTGAAGAGCGCCAAGAGCACGAGCACCCCTTCCCGCCCCATGCTCCGCATGAAGAATGGGATGAAAGCATCTGTGATCTCATCACTGACGATACTGCAACTGAAGAAACTGAAGAAGTTGCCGAAGGTGAAGACGCTGTGACCGAAGAAGAGGCCACCGACGGTGAAGAAGTCGTAACGCCGGTCCGTCCTATCCCGCCCCACATCAAACACTGGTGTGAAACTGGCGAAACCGAATGGCATCCCGCTCCTGGCAAAGGCCCCAAAAAGCCGCTGCCTCCGGTTGACGGCGAAACGCCTGTGGATCCGGTAGACGAAACTCCAGTTGAAGAAACTCCGGTAGAAGAAACACCTGTTGAAGAAACGCCGGTAGAAGAAACTCCGGTTGAAGAAGCTGTTTAAACCTCTGTTCAACTAAGTCTTCACCAGTAGTTCACCTTTGGCTGCCCTGCCACCCCTCGCTCGTGTGAGCTTCGAGCGAGGGCTTTTTTAGCCTCGCACAATCTCTCTTTATATGTTGTCTGGACGCTTTGATCGAACGGAAGAACTGAACTGACAGCGTTCGCAAGATGCCCGTGGATATTCATCTGAACAACACTGCGCTTGTCTGACGGAACGGCGGACCCGTTGCGACCGTCACTGCGGTTCTATAGGCTGGGCGGCTTTTCAGCGTGCCATGGCCAGAACCCGATTCTTCAGTCCTCTATCCGCACCGCTGAGCGATTGCCTGTCCGCGTTACCAGCCTCGATCAGAGCCGTTATATGAGCCAAACCTTAACTCCCGACAACACTTTGCCAAGCAAAGAATTTATTGTGCTGATGGCCGCCATTATGTCCGTGGTGGCGCTGTCCATTGATGCCATGCTGCCAGCGCTGGGCGTTATAGGTCAGGATTTAAGCATCAGCAATCCGAATCACGCCCAATTTATTATCAGCGCCATTTTTGGCGGGCAAGCGGTGGGGCAATTGTTGTGTGGTCCACTCTCTGACGCTCTCGGCCGCAAACGTCTGTTGATCATGGCCTTTTTTCTGTATCTCATCGGCACGGTAATTTGCTGGACCGCCGGCACCTTGGAACAAATGCTGATCGGGCGATTCGTGCAAGGATTTGCTGGCGCCGGCCCCTACATCTCGACCATTTCCATTATTCGCGATCGCTGTAGCGGTTACGCTATGGCGCGCATCATGTCGCTGGTGATGATGATTTTTATTATGGTGCCGGTGGTCGCGCCGACACTGGGGCAATTTATGTTGCTGCTGGGATCCTGGCGCTTTATTTTCGGCCTGCTGTTTTGTTACGGCCTCAGCATTATGTTGTGGAGTCTTTTCCGCCTAGAGGAAACCCTGCCACCATCTCGCCGCGTGCCCTTCTCCGTTGCCAATATCAAACGCGGCGCACGTACCGTGTTAACCAATCGCACTACCGTGGGTTATATGGTTTGCGCCGGACTGGTATTCGGCGCCTTGATTGGTTATCTGAATTCTTGCCTGCAAATCTTCCAGAATATTTATGCCGTGGGCGACGCCTTTGCAATTTATTTTGGTGCACTGGCGCTTACTCTCGGTTTGGCGTCCCTGTCCAATTCGCGCTTGGTGCGTCGCTTCGGCCCCCGCTCCATTTGTATCACCGCGCTGGTCTGTCTGTGCGCAACTTCAGCAATGATGCTGCTTGCGCAATTTATTATCGCAGTGCCGCTGTGGCTGTTTATGACTTACGCTGCAACTATTTTCTTTTGCTTTGGCTTGTTGTTCGGCAATTTAAACGCCCTCGCCATGGAGCCTATGGGCCACATCGCGGGAATCGCCGCCGCCTTGATCGGTGCGATTTCGTCAGTGATTTCAATCTCCACTGGCACACTCATCGGGCAGCTGTTTAATCAAACATTGGTGCCGCTGGTCGGCGGATTTCTGCTCCTCGGCTTATTGGCCCTCACCATCGCATCGCTGGTAAAACCGGCGTCCGCTCATGCGGCCAATAAGGGCCGACCGCATGGGAATATTGGTGAAGACAACAAAAAATAATGTCATCAAAATAAAAATGCGGGCAGTGCCCGCATTTTTATTGTTAGACAAGGACGGAAATTATTCCGGCTGCCCATCGCTGACTTCAACCAGCACCGCAAGGCCAGCGGACTTAGGCACAGTTTCCCCCGTCGCAATAAATCCTGTGGTAAACAAACCGTAGCTTGCTGTTGCATTCCAATATCCCTGCAGATGCAGAACACCGCCATCATCGGTGATCTGTAACGTGGTAGCGCCATTACTGCCAATTTGTGCCGTCACATTTCTCTCGCCAACGGGGATTATGCCGGACACCACATTACCTCCGAGGCTGCCTTTTTCCAGGGTGGTTCCGCCTAAGAGCGCATTCCCTGCAGTATTACTGTTAAACGTTACAAAGGAATCAAAGCGCGTATTTCTCAAGTGGAACTCACGACCTTTGAAATGTGCATCCAGGAACATGATGCGATAGCGTTTGTTCGCCATAACCGGTGCGCTATTAGGCAATTTCACAAAAAAGGTTTTACTGAAATTGGCCTCTTCGCCATCTTCACCGGACGCCTCCGCCATCACAGCAAAATCCGCCGTTTCGTTGAAATAGCCATCAATGTGCTCTCCTTCAACCGAAATTTGACCATCTTCAGCAACCTCGATGGATAATATTTCTTCCTCGGTCGGCTCCACATGCGCTTCATTCTCTCCAACGGAATTGCGGCTAATGCGGTTGCGCTGTGCGGCACCGTAATTCAATGTTCCATTGTCGAAGGTCAATTCATTGGCTTCCACTTCGAGTTCCAAGTGGCCGCTGGAGTACATCAGTACACCAAGATAAACCCGGCCGTAAGCGCCATTCACTGATGCCGTCGTCATGGCTGTCGGCGTTTTATAAAACACCTCAATACCGCGATTGATTTCATCGCCTTCCGGAGCTGCCGGATTCAGCGCATCTTTAATACCGTCGTCATCGGTATCAAGCGTCGCATAGCGAACAGAGGCTTCCTGGTTTAATTGGAAAAACAGATTTTGATCCTTAACCTTCTGCAAGCGATAGGTCACCGGTGGCCATCGCCAAGCGAAATCGTCTTCGATTTCTTCGTCGAACTCACCTTCGACAAACAACACGCCCGAGCGGTAGTTTGCGGCATAGGTATCGGACTCTTCATCCATATCAGCCCAGTAATTCAACTGGGTACCACCTACATCGTTACCGAACATATTGCCCCAGGCGGTTTCTTCACCCGAATGATGAACGTCCACCGAGCCGTCTGCCTTGCCATCGAAGGTAAAGGTTGATCGCCACATATCAACAGCGAAAGAACCGAAGTTTTGCGCATTACTATCGTGCAACGCCAGCTGCAGGGATGCGCTGCGATAATCGCCAACCAGGCCGGTTGCGTCGTTCGGCTGCAATTGTATTACGTCGATCTGGCCCTCAATAAATTCACCAACTGCGGCCTCCAGTTGCTCAAACACCGCAGAAAGATCGCTGCCCACGGTGAGATCGAATTCTTGTACATGTCCCGACAATTTCACCACTGCCGACGTGTCCAACACTTTGAGATCGGTGTCATTTTCAATAAATTTACGCAAGATAAATTCTGACACAGGCGAAATATTTACGGCTTGCTGCACCACCTGTGCCCGCATCTCGCTGTTGCTGGCGCCGGTAATACGCACAACTAGGTCACCCGCCAGATTTACACCCGCCGGTAACGTCAACGTGTAATTGCCATCGATGGTCGTAACCGCTTCAGCGAGCACGTCACCCACTTGATTGCCGTCGTTGTCGATGCGAATTAGTTCTACCGTCGCACCGGTGACGGGCTGCAGGCCGGTAATTGCCGCTGCGGCATCGCCCGCGAAAAACTTCATGACAAACTGCAACAGATTGAAATTCTTGAACTGTGTTACAGCATCCGCCGGCGCGGTCACTTTTCCGCTGATTTCAATCCCCGGTTCCCCGCCGCCCGAACTTGAGGAAGAAGAACTCGAAGTTGAGCTGCTGGAAGACGCGCTACTGCTGCTCGACGAACTGGAACTCGAGCTCGTTGAGCTTGAACTCGACGAACTTGAGCTACTGCTCGAAGAACTGGAACCGCCAACTAGACCGCTGGAAGCACTCGATGACGAGCTCGAACTGGATGAACTCGACGAGCTAGAGCTTGATGAGCTGCTCGCCGCCATACCGCTAGAGCTGGACGAGGAACTTGATGAGCTGGATGCGCTCGACGAAGAGCTAGAGTTGGAACCGCCGGGATTGTCGCGGTGTTTCGAATCCGAGCTGCTGCAGCCAAACAGCAACACGCTCATAGATAAAGCCAAAACAAGTTTGTGAAGCATCAAGAAGTCCCCGTTTGTTCTACTGGAAGGCCCGCACTGCCGACAAAACCAAACAGCAAAAGCCGCCGTTAATTAAAACAGCGTCCTTTTGTCTGCACGATCGAAGCGAGGCAAAAGTCAATTTTTTGACTGTGGCGCAGGAGCCACAGCGCCGATTTGAGTATAGAAAGGTTTAGGAGAAATGCTTGGGAAGGATTAGGAAAGAAACGAGTTTGGGCAACATGGTGTTGCCCAATCAAATCTCGGCAAATTGCCGGGAGCAAATATGGAAGGGCTTACTTCGGCTTGAATTGCTCCATTTGCTCCACGTCTTCAGACATCCCTTTACCCTCGCCCATGTTGCGGGCATTTTCTACTCTGGTTTCCAGATCAAACTTACCTGATTTGTAGCCGCGCTCGTATTCAGCACGCAATTCTTCTGGACAAGCTTTGCTCATCCCTTTTTTGGTATAGCCGAGGTTGTAGCCATTTTTGTAAGTGCAATACTCAGCAATGCCTTTGGAATAGCCATCCAGATACGCTTGCAATGCCCCAGCCTCCAGCCTGTCGCTACAGCTGTCGCGGTATGGATCAAATGTTCTGACCGACTCGCCGGCTATCCCCGTTTCATAGCCGAAATTGCCCCAATTCAAACCATTGCAACTGACGCGCTTCACGTTACCGCCACATCCTGCCAAAAGTCCCGCACATACGATTCCAGGTAGTATCCACTTATTCATTTGACTATCTCCTCGCTTGGTTTTGGGTTATGTCAGCTCTGGGTTCTCAGGATATTTTCCAGAGTTTCGATATTGTCTTTCAGGTGGGCCATATCAGGAAATTTCTGCAACACTGCTCGTAGCTGCGTAAGCGC
>JAEZGT010000212.1 GCA_023416875.1 Pseudomonadota bacterium | reverse complement strand
AGACGTAGCTTAGTGTAATCACTGAAACTGGTCCCTTGGCGAAACCCGTCCCCCAGCTGTACGTTCATGCCGCAATAGCGGACACCGGTGCCTTGCAACAATAGGCAACTGAAACCTCTTCTACGTTTATCCGTCCAGTTGAGTGCAGTGCCGGCGCCTTTGTCGCTGTACAGCGTTCGTATTCCGCCTTCGTCGACCAAGTGATACTCCCGCTCGGACAGAGCTGCCACCGCCGTCGCAACCAGCCAGGCAATCAGCGCCAGCACTAGAAAAAAAGTGGAGGATTTCACGGTTTTTTATAACTCCGGTCACAGTCACGGGCGGGCTAGCCCGTTTGGATGAGGTCGTAATCCGAAGTCTAGCAAACGCTGCGTAACTCGCCTTTTTTTGCACGATGGGAATTTAAGCATGCTGTTGGAATGGAAAGTATTCACTGCATGTTTGGTGTTTTTTTTATTTCAGGTTTGCAAGTCAAAACCAGTTCGTATTTATGGTTGGGTTCACCATAAATACGTCGACAAAGACGCGAGGGGGAATAATTGGAAACTCACTACGCCGTCCCTGGCAGCCGAATCAGCGGCCCCTGGTGTAAGCGCCGGATGGGCGGAATTGTTTACCTGCCGTTGGTTTGCGTGCGGCCTGTGCCGCGCTTTTAGAGACATTAGCGAGCTTGGCCAGACGGGCTGCCGCCGCGCGCCGATTGAGTACTGGTGACGGCGTGCCTTTCTTTACCCGAAGCATGCGCCCCAGGGTGTCATCACGGTCGATAATCTGGTGCTTTAAGACCGCGCCCACGTGCATGAGAATGGTCCCCGCCACTATATAGGCCAGCACTTCATGAATCATGGAGGCGATGCGGCTGACCGTCTCGTTTTCCGCCTGGGCGGGAATGACGAAAAGGCCGAAGACATTGATCGCCCGCTCGCTGTAAAGACTCATTAGCAGCCCGGACAGGGGCATAGCAAGGATGGCAAACAGCAGCAGCCAGTGCACCGCCTTAGCGGCAAGGTGCTGCCATGCCGGCATATGGCTGATGTCTTTGGGAAAACCCTGGCGCAATCGCCAGCCCACCCGCCAGAGGCCGAACATCAGCAGGATTACGCCGCCTGCTTTATGCGCCTCCATCCAGGGGCCGCGGATGGCACGACCAGAGCCGAGAAAGTCCAGGACAAACCCCAGCGACAGAACGCTGATGAAAAGTATCGCCATGGTCCAGTGGTTGATGATGGAAATGCGTCCGAAGTGAAAGCCTTGTTTTTCTTTCATAAATGCGTACCTCGTACTTCTCGGACTCTGGTGCGCTGAATCCGAATCGTTGCCCGTTTCATTTGAATCCCCGGTGTGTCCCCGGCTTTTTTTCCGTCTCGGCCGTTGAGTTGCCTGTTTTTTATTCCGTTGGTTCATGGTGCCACAGGGATTGGTTAGATTCCGTGCAGATTCCGCAAATGTGACTTAACGCATGGGTCGTGAAAGGGAAGGAAGCAGTTCTCATTGCTGACGTGCACTAATAGTAGTCCGGCGCAGGCAGTTGGGGGATTTGAATCTAGACTTAATCTCACAAGACTTGCGCAGACGGGCTACCTTCATTCAGCACTAAGGACCGGGAAATTGGTGACATACATTCAGGGGAGTTCTATCGCCCTTTCACTTCGCGCGCGCGCGCGTCTGCGACATTGGCTGATGGGGTGGCTGACGGCGCTTTACCTGTTCGCCGGCGCGGCGACGGCCGAGATTCCCCGCCACTTGGTGTTCCGCCATACGCTGCCGGATCAGGTCGAGTCGATCGGTTATATCAACGACATTGCGCAGGACGCCACCGGCTTTATGTGGTTCGCCGGTGCCAATGGGTTGGCTCGTTACGACGGTTACGAGTTGCGGATATACCGCAACGATCCCCTGGATCCCGACTCCCTGCAGGAGAATCACGTCAAAGATCTGCTGGTTTCCGCCACTGGCGACCTGTGGATAGGGTCGGGCAGAGGGTTGCACCAATACGATCCGAAGCTGGATCGGTTCGTGTTTTTTCCTTATCGCGGCGACCTTGCTGACCGGGAGATGGCCAGTGATATCAATCACCTCTGGCAAGACAGTCATGGGCGGGTCTGGCTGGCCACCCGCGCCGGGTTGCTGCAGTTCCAAGTGGAAACTGGCGAATTCCACCATATTCCCATGGAGGTCTACCCCGCCGCCGGCGGCACCAGCGCCATCTGGAGCATTGCCGAGGACGCCGCCGGCCACCTATGGTTGGGTCTGCAGACGGGAGGTGTCTGTCGTTTCCACCCGGACAAAAATACCGTCACCTGTTTCCGCCACAATGCTGACGACCCGCATTCCCTAAGTGGCAACGACGTGCGCCACCTCTATATCGACCGGCGCAATCGGCTCTGGCTGGGCACCTATGGCGAGGGTCTGAACCGCTATGATCGCGAGCGCGATCACTTTGTCCGGTACGCCTACGATGCAGACGAAAAAGCCGGAAATATCTGGGATGTGCTGGAAGATCAACAGGGGAGGATCTGGGTCGGCGATGGCCAATCGGTCAGCCTGTTGGACGAATCCAGCGGTCGCTTTACCAGTTTCCGCTATCAGGAGGGGGTGGCGGATGGACCGGGCAATCATGTGGCCACGACCGTGTTCGAAGACCGCGCCGGCGATATCTGGGTGGGTTATTTCCCCTCCGGCGTGGATATGGTGGATGCGCGTTCGTCGGTGTTTCACAACTTCCGCCACGACCCGCAGGACGCCAACACCATCACCGATGGCGGCGTGAACGCGTCGTATGAAGACCAGCGCGGCAATCTGTGGATTGGTACCGGCTTCGGGCTCACCTATTTCGACCGGCAGAAGCATCGTTTCAGTCGGATCCGCCATCTGCCTGGGGATACCTCCACCCCCAGCGGCAGTACCGTGCTATCGGTCATTGAGGATCATGAAGGAACCTTGTGGCTCGGCATCTGGTCCGGCGGGCTAAACCGCCGTGATCCGGTCACTGGCCGCTATGTCTACTATCAGCCTGATTCCGAAAATCCCCGCAGCTTGTGGGGCAAGGAGCCCTGGGACGTTGTGGAGGACAGTCGGCGCGATATCTGGATCGCCACGGAGGCGGGACTCAACCGCTACAACCGTGCCACTGACGATTTCACCCGCTTTTTGCCGCCGCCGGAGATGATCGGTAGCGAGACAACAACTCTCTACTCCCGCGTCCTATACGAAGACAGCAACGGCCAGTTGTGGTGGGGTACTGCGAGAGGATTGTTTCTGCTGGATCGGGAGACGTTCCGGTTTACCGCCCACTACACCAAAGCGGATGGTCTGGGCGCCGACTTTGTCACCTCCATCTATGAAGACCGCTTTGGCCGTCTCTGGGTAGGCAGCGAGGGCGGCGGCGTCAGCGTTATGGATGCGGAAAAGCGCCGCTTCCGCAGCTATGGCATGGCGGATGGACTACCAGACGATACGGTAAGCGGTATCCAAGGTGACCGCGACGGTTATATCTGGCTGAGCACCCATAAAGGACTGTCCCGCTTCGATCCGGACAGTCAGACCTTTCGCAATTTCGACAAGCGCCACGGCCTCTCGGGCAATCTGTTCAACCGCAACACGCCGCTGCTGACCCGCCGGGGCGAGCTGCTATTCGGCAACAGCAAAGGCTTTTCCCTATTCAATCCGTCTTTGTTGAGCGACAACGATTACGTACCGCCAGTGGTGATTACTGATCTGCAGATCTTCAACCGCTCAGTGGCGGCAGATGAGAAGGATTCACCTTTACACAGCAGTGTCTTCACGAGCCAGCACCTGATTCTGCATCACAGCCAGTCGGTGTTCTCTTTCACTTATGCGGCGCTCAATTACCGGTCGAGTGAGGACAATCAATACGCCTATCGCCTTGTGGGCTTCGACCAGGATTGGAACCAGGTAGGCACGCGCCGCCACGCCATCTATACCAATCTGGACCCAGGTGAGTATGTCTTCGAGGTGCGCGGCTCCAACAACGACGGCGTGTGGAACAATCAGGGACAGCGTCTGCGCCTCACCGTGCTGCCGCCGCTGTGGCGCACCTGGTGGGCCTACACCCTTTATTGCGTCGTGCTGGCCCTGCTGCTCGGCTGGTTTATCTATGCCCAAAAAATGAAAGTCATCCATGAGCGACGCAAGCTCGAACAGGAGCGGGAGGTGGTGCGAAACCTCAAGGATGCTGGCCGGCTAAAAGATGAGGTTCTCGCCAATACATCACATGAGCTGCGCACGCCGCTAAACGGCATTATCGGCCTGGCGCAATCACTGCTGGACGGCATCAGCGGGCCTATGAACGAGTCGGCACGCAAGAATTTGGATTTGATCGTCAGCAGCGGCCGGCGTCTTGCCAGCCTGGTGGACGACATCCTCGACTTTTCCAAACTTAAGAATAAAGACCTGCAGCTGCGCCGGGGCGAGGTGGATCTGCGGGGTCTTGTGGATGGGGTGCTCGCACTGATCCGGCCATTGCTCGGAGACAAACCAATTAATCTGCACAATGCGGTGCCGGAACAGGTGCTGGTCTACGCCGACAACGACCGCTTGCAGCAGATCCTTTTCAACCTTCTCGGCAACGCCGTCAAGTTCACCGCTAACGGTGATATCACCGTGACCGCGCACTGGCAGGGCGATTTGCTGGAGGTGTCAGTCAGCGATACCGGTATCGGCATACCATCGGATCAGTTCGAGGCAATCTTTGAATCCTTCCAGCAGGGGCAGGGCTCGGTCGAGCGAACTTACGGGGGCAGCGGGTTGGGCCTGTCGGTTGCGCGCAAACTGGTGGAGCTGCACGGCGGTACCATTCGCGTAGCGTCCGAAGCGGGGCAGGGCTCGACCTTTACGTTTACGCTGCCCCGCGCTGAGGCTGCGGCGGCGGCACCCGTCCCCACCTTGAAGGAGCCCCCGCCCGCAACATTTGATACTTCGGCGAGCGAGGCAGAGCAGGGCGCGAGCGTCAAGCCGGTTGGGTCGGCGTTCCACGGCAAGGGCGCGCATATTTTGATCGTCGATGACGAGCCGGTAAATCTGAAGGTGCTCGATAACCTGCTGACCCTGCACGACTTTCGCGTTTCCCAGGTGACCGATGGGGTGCAGGCGCTGACGGAAGTGGAAAAGGGTGATGTGGACTTGGTGATCCTGGACGTGATGATGCCGCGCTTGTCCGGCTACGACACCTGCCGGCAGATCCGCCAGAAATACGCCTCCCAAGAGCTGCCGATCATTCTGCTTAGCGCGCGTACCCGCGCCGAGGACTTGCTCGCCGGTTTTGCTGCCGGCGCCAGCGACTACCTCAGCAAACCCATCGTTAAAGAGGAGCTGTTGGCGCGGGTCGCGGTACATCTGCAGCATCTGGAAATGCATCGCCAGCTCGACAAAAAAGTCATCGAGCGCACTTATGAGCTGCACGCTGAGACCAAACGCCTGCAGGAGACCGAGGAACAACTGCAGCAGGCTTACCGGCGCTTGGAGGAATTCAGCGTTACCGATTCGCTAACCGGGCTGAAAAACCGCCGCTACCTCAGCCAGCACATCAATCAAGACGTGCAGTTTGTCACCGAGCAGTACACCCTCTGGCTGCGCCAGCCCCACAGTCGGCCACAAAACCACGATCTGGTGTTCTTTTTGATCGATGTCGATCACTTCAAGGTGGTCAACGATACTTACGGCCACAGCGCCGGCGACCGCTTGTTAGTGCAGCTCGCCGTGCTGCTGCAGCGGACACTGCGGGAGTCGGATTATCTGGTGCGCTGGGGCGGCGAACAATTTCTGGTAGTCGCTCGCGCCACTGGTTGGCGCGAGGCGGCGGAACTGGCGGAGCGGCTGCGGGCGGCGGTGGAGCGGCAGATTTTCCAGTTGGGTTCCGACGCGGTCTTACATAAAACCTGCTCTTTGGGATTCGCCGCGTTTCCTTTCTATCCTTTGCACCCCGCTGCATTGAATTGGGAACAGGTCGTAGATCGCGCGGATCAGGCGCTGTCTGCGGCCAAGCGCGCCGGGCGCAATGCCTGGGTGGGCATACGCGGCGGCCCGGCAGGCAATCCGGTGGATGAGCAGGGGCAGGGGGCGCAGGAGTTAATCCGCCAGGGCAACTGGATTTGCGTCAGCTCCAAGGAGCTGCGCGATCTGCCCTGGTAGGACTAATACAAAGGTTAAAAGGGGTCTTTTATAAAGGTTTAAAAGGGGTCTTTAGCGTTGCTGATCATCTGATCGTCTTTGGTCTTGGTACGCACGTACATGATCGGCCGCTCGCCCGTCAGGTCGTAATAAAACACATAGGGTTCGTCGCCGGCCTGTTCCGGGATGTTGCCGCGGAAGCGGCGCTTGCGCACATCAAAAAACGCGCGCCCCGGTTCCACGCTCACTTCGGCGCGATAGAGATTCGGACCGACCGGGGTCATCAGCACGGGAGTATCGATGGAGCGGCTGCGGAT
>JAEZGT010000206.1 GCA_023416875.1 Pseudomonadota bacterium | reverse complement strand
ACGACGAGGTGTCGCCATTGGTGGCGAATATGGCCTGGACCATCGCCTGGACGGAAGGCCGCGACTTTATCGGTCGCGCCGCTCTGGAAGCGCAGAAAGCCGTTGGTATCCGCGACAAACTCGTAGGGCTGGTCATGCGTGAGCGCGGTGTACTGCGCGACGGTTATCCAGTACTGGTTGCGGGGTCTGATCGCCAAGGCGTGATCACCAGCGGCAGCTTTTCTCCGACCTTGGGGTACTCCATTGCCATGGCCCGCGTGCCGGTGGAAACCGGCGATCAGGCCAAGGTTGTCATCCGCGGCAAGGAAGTGGAAGTGGTCGTGGTAAAACCCTGTTTTGTACGCAATGGCAAGCCGGTTTAAGATGCCGCTGTTTTGCGGCGGTGCCCCTGCCGTGTTAATCGACCCAAGACTGTTTGCACTGAGGAACTGACATGAGTGAGATACGCTCGGAATTGAAATACCTGTCCAGCCACGAGTGGGCCCGTGTGGAGGACGATGGCACTGTCACCATCGGCATCACCGACCACGCGCAGGCAGCTCTGGGTGACGTGGTATTCGTGGAGCTGCCGGAAGTGGGCGCCACTGTCACTGCGGGTCAGGAAGCGGGAGTGGTGGAGTCGGTAAAAGCGGCCTCCGACATTTTCTCACCGGTATCGGGTGAGGTGATCGCCATCAATGAGAAGCTGGCCGACGCGCCGGAAACCATCAACGCCGCGCCCTACGATGAAGGTTGGTTCTTCAAGGTGCAGCCCGACGATCTGGACGAACTGGAAGACGCGCTGGATGCGGAAGCCTACCAGGCCAGCATCAGCGAATAAGCTTTCATAAAGCCATTTCACGGCGGCGCAGAGCTGTCGTGAAATGGCTTTTTTGTTTCTGATTTTTATCTCACCGCACTACCGTAAGTCGCGGATCCACTGGGTTTCATCCTGGTGATCCCAAATGATGCTGCGCATTTTCGACGCCGAGATCCCCATGACCCAATATCCCCAGCTCCTGCTCAATCCCCAGGCCGACCGTCGCATCAAAAAGGGCCATCTGTGGGTGTATTCCAACGAAGTGAACAACGGCAAAACTCCGTTGAAAAGCTTCGCCCCGGGCGATCTGGCGGAGGTCTGTTCCGCTGGCGGCCATCCTCTGGGGTTGGCCTTCGTCAATCCCAATGCGTTGATCTGCGGGCGCTTGCTCACCCGCGATGTCAAACAAAAACCGGATGTGAAATTTCTGCAGCATCGCATTACCCAGGCTTTGCGTTTGCGCGAGCGCTGTTTCCCCGAGCCCTATTACCGTCTGGTTTACGGCGACAGCGATCTGCTCCCAGGCGTGGTGATCGACCGCTACGGCGATTATCTGGTAGTGCAGATCGCGGTGGCGGGTTTTGACCTACTGCTGGAGGATCTGCTGGTGGCACTGGAGAAAGTGCTGCACCCGAAAGGCATAGTGGTGCGCAACAACCACGGCGCGCGGGAGCTGGAAGGGCTTGATGATGCGGTGAGGATTATTGGCGAAGTGCCGGACCGCCTCGCCCTGGTGGAAAACGGCGCGCGCTTTGAAGTCTCCGCCACTACCGGGCAAAAAACCGGCTGGTTTTACGATCACCGGGTGAGTCGCGCCTATTTGCAGACCATGGCGCGCGGCCAGCGGGTGCTGGATGTGTTCTCTTACGTGGGTGGATGGGGAATTCAGGCAGGCGTCGCCGGCGCTCAGCAGGTGACTTGTGTGGATGCATCCGAAGCCGCCACGGAAGGTGTGCTGCACAATGCGCGGCTCAACAAGATCGCCGACAAAGTGGATGTTCTACGCGGCAAAGCGGTGGATGTTTTGAAAACCCTGGTGGCGGACAAAACGCAGTTTGATGTGGTGGTGCTGGACCCGCCGGCATTTATCAAAAAGCGCAAGGATCAGCAGGCGGGTGAAGCTGCCTATCGCCACATTAATGAACTCGCCATGCGCCTGTTAGGAAAAGACGGGGTGCTGGTGTCCGCCTCCTGCTCCATGCCATTGACCCGGGATATTCTGCAGGAAATTGTGCGCGGCGCAGCGCGGCATCTTGATCGCCATGCGCAATTGATTTACAGCGGCGGGCAGGGGCCGGACCATCCGATTCATCCCGCGATCCCGGAAACGGATTATTTAAAAGCGCAATTTTATCGGGTGGCCATGGAGTAAATGTGCAGCGCATTAATCCATGATTTTTATGTGGGTTAAATCCATTCTGCGGTTTTGTGCAAAAGCCGCAATAACCGAGGGGTTTGCTTGGTTTTTAAAAAGTTTTGCGTTAGGGTTAGGCACTTTCAGCGCTTAGGCGAAGGTTTCCCGGTTCGTTAAATAAGAAAAAGTTTAGGGACAGGCGCTGATTTTCTGCTGCAATAGCAAAACGGTAAACATCATGGATCACCAGCACCTCACCTTCGGTATTGATGTCGGTTCCACCACCGTCAAATTGGTAGCCGTGGAACCGGAAACCCGACAAATTCTTTGGTCCCGCTACGCCCGCCACGAAACCCGTCAGGCGGAGAAAGTTTTGGAAATGCTCGAGCAGGTGCTCGCTGATCTCCCCCATATTTCCCTACACAATACCCGGATATTTATTACCGGCTCCGGGGCCGGTCCTATAGCGCCGCATTTAAACGCAAAATTTATTCAAGAAGTGAACGCGGTCACCATGGCGGTGGAGGCGTTGCATCCGGATGTGGGCAGTGTGATCGAACTGGGTGGACAGGATGCCAAAATCATCATGTTCAAGACCAGCGAAGCCACCGGCGAAAAACGCGCGACCACATCGATGAACGACAAATGCGCGTCCGGCACCGGCGCCACCATCGATAAATGTTTTATCAAAGTCGGCATGGCGCGTGATGAAGTGGCGCAACTGGTTTTTGATCCCACCAAATTGCACCACGTTGCCGCCAAGTGCGGTGTATTTGCCGAAACCGATATTGTAAATCTGATTAAAAGCGGCATCCCTGCCAACGAAATCATGTGCTCCCTCGCGGACGCCATTGTCAGTCAAAATATTTCGGTACTGACACGCGGTAATACATTAAAGTCCAAAGTCTTATTGTTGGGTGGCCCTAATACCTACCTGCCATTTTTACGCGACTGCTGGCGCTACCGCATTCCGCAGACCTGGGAGGAGCGGGGCTTTGATTATCCGAAAGACGTGCCACTGGAAGAATTGATTTTCTCCCCGGAGAATTCCGAATACTACGCCGCTTATGGTGCGGTGCTGTTCGGCTTGTATGAAAAAAACGTCGCCGCGTGCGACACACTGGATCAGCTGAAATCGTTTATTCGCGACGGCCGCAAAGCACAGCTCGGCGCCAATGCCGGCCCGCCGTTGGTGGCGGATAAAGATTCTGCTATCGAATTTATTCAGCGTTATCAAGTTCCCTCGTTCAAGCCGCGGGAAGTGCAGCAGAAAAAAATCGAAGGTTATATCGGTCTCGATGGCGGTTCCACCTCCAGTAAATGTGTACTGGTGGACGCCCAAGGTGAAATTCTGCAGAAGGTGTATCAGCTCTCCAAAGGCAACCCGCTGGAGGACATGAAAAACATGTTCCTGCAGTTGCAGACCTGGGCAAAGATGCAAAA
>JAEZGT010000189.1 GCA_023416875.1 Pseudomonadota bacterium | reverse complement strand
CTGGCATGGCTAAAACCGCATTCACCGACGCAGAACTGCTGCGTTACAGCCGGCATATTCTGCTACCGCAAGTGGATGTGGCTGGCCAGCTCGCCCTAGCCAACGCCAGTGCGTTGATAGTGGGCGTCGGCGGTTTGGGCTCGGCGGCCGCGCAATATCTCGCCGCCTCCGGCGTTGGCCGTTTGGTCTTGGCTGATCACGACACGGTAGAGCTGTCCAACCTGCAGCGCCAGGTCATCCATAACGAACAAAGTCTAGGGATGGCAAAGGTCGATTCGGCGGCGCGCGCCATTCAATTGCTCAACCCTGGAATAGTCGTGGAACCTCTGGCGACTTTGTTGCTGGAGCCGGAGTTGGGTGCGATTGTGGCGAGCGTCGATGTAGTGCTGGATTGCTGCGACAACTTCGATACCCGCAAGGCCGTCAACCAAGCCTGCTTTACACACGGTAAACCGCTGGTATCCGGGGCGGCCATTCGCCTGGAGGGGCAGATTTCCGTTTTCGATTTCCGCCGCGCCGACAGCCCCTGTTATCAATGCCTTTACGATGTTACTGGCGGCGAAGCCATGACATGCGCGCAAAGCGGAGTCCTATCTCCGCTAGTAGGTATCATCGGAGCAACGCAGGCACTGGAGGCCTTGAAGCTGATCGCCGGATTCGGTGAGGCATTGGTAGGGCGTTTGCAACTTTACGATGCCGCCTACGGCTCCTGGCGCGAGCTGCGCCTGCGCCGGGACCCCGCCTGCAGCGTTTGTGGCAATGTAAGCGCGTAACTTGCCGGGGCTCGCCCCGGCGCAATACAATCCCACCCTCAGTTCATTCGATGCGTTAACAGGGACGATATGCACCGACGTCAGATCTTCCAAGGCCATTTCGGCAAACACTACAAGCTCCATTTCATCCAAAACGGTCCTGAGCCGCGCAGCTTGACGCCCTTGCGTTTTGCGGACTCGCACAGCGCACGCCGGTTTTTATCGCAGCTGCACACGCCGCAGTCCTATTGGCAATGGCTCACCCGCGATTATCACGATGCAGCTAATTTTTCGGGGCACCAGCGCGATCATCTGCAGGTTGCTACCGATTGGGTATTGCAGGGGCGCCTGAGAATTTACGAAGTGGAATTGCCGGATTCCCATGCGCTCTCCCGCTCGTCTGCCTCAATACAGGATCGCCAAGGCTACCAATTTCAATTTGCGCCTATGAAACAGGCCCTCGCCAGCCTCGCCCAGCCGCAGCGTTTCAACAGCATTCAACAGGTTTATGAAACCTTGTACGACTTGGCCCCCAATCTGGAGCAGCTCCAATCCGTAGTGGCCGACCTGCAATTAATACCCGCACCGGAACAGCAGACCTATTCCCAACTGATGGACGCTCTCGCCGAAGGCTTAGCGGAGGAGCGCGTCGCTTTATACATCAATGCTCCCTTCAAACGCCCAGAGCCGGCGGGAGCGGCGACTGAAACGACCGCCAATATGCCGGGTAATCGTAAGGTGGAGTTGGCGCCGGCGATGAAAAACAGTAATCCAAATTCTAGGCGTGTGGTGGAGAGCTCGTTGGAGGCGAGTCAAATTTCGTCTGATCAAGGAGATGGCAAAAAAACTACTGATATCGCGCCAGATGGTCAGAGAATAATTCTTTTCGATAAAGAAGATATTAAAGTTAAAAAACTATATGGCGGCGAACTATATGAGTTTTACATCGATGGCCCGGATGGGCCATTGGAGTTTGCGGAAGCAAATGTGGATGTTGATGAAAAGGCGATGTCATTCTTTATCAATAACAATTTTAATCACGGATATGTGTTAAAAGGCAGAAATTTCGGGTTGACCAACGAGGTTCTACAGCGATCAATTGATTTGTACTCGGAAGATCATGGTGCTCCTCCTGAATTTTTAAATGGAAACATTATTAAAAAGAACTTAGCGAATTTTCAGCGTGAATATATCTTGGTTCGAAATAACGAACCAGTCGCGAGTGCTGAAAATGCCGCAGATGCGGCAATCCGGAGAATTTCGTTCGGCCGAGAAAGGGAAAAGGTGGGCTATGGTGATATGAGTGTAAATATCCGAAAATATGGTAGCGTAGAAATTGATGGTAAAATTTATAACGATGTTCCAACAAGCGTAAGTATTGTTGCAAAAAGGCCTCTAGTTTGAGAGTGGGTTGCTGTTATGAATATAACAAAAGAAGCGTTGGTTGAGTTTTTGGTCCACTTTGTTCAGGGTGATGCTGACAGCGAAAAAATGATGGAGGCGGCGTATAAGGGGACCCCAAAAGTTTGGGAGAAGAGCGAGTGGATCTTCGTGAAGGATATAGAAATGTGCTTGAAAGGAATTAATAAAATTATTAATGATAGCGGATTCGAAAATCTAGAAGAGGTCGGTCGATTTATTCTTAGTGATAGTGATGAATATTTAATTAGGAATCCTTGGGTACGAGAAAGAGTGGTGGAATGCAGGAATAGTTTGGCGGAACTGGGCTGAAGGGAAAGTCCCGAGCGCGTAGCCCGTACTTTGCCGGAAGATTAGAAGAATAGGGAGGGCTGGCGCCCTCCCTTTAGATATCAGAATTTAAAGGTGGCTTCCAAAGCCAAGGTGCGTGGACGGCGAAGGAAGCTGTAGTAGGTGTTGGTGGAAAACAGTTGCTCGGATAGTGGCATATTGGCTGAGTAGGAAATGATTTCTTCATTCAGCAGGTTTTTGCCGAGGAGAGCAACGCCCCAACTATCTCCTTCAATCCCCAATCTCGCATCTAGCATTGTGTAGGCGTCAATTTCTCCCCGAGGATCGAGGTTGACATGCACTTGTTGCTCATCGACCCATTGCGCATCAATGCCGCTGACAAATTCCAGTGCTCCCATTGGACGAATGTATTGCAGGCCCACGTTGAGGGTAACCTCTGGTGTATAGACTCCACGTAAACCGGTGTAATCACAAAAATTATCGTCGCCTACGGTGGTGTCGGGTGTCTGGCCGAAGTAGCAG
>JAEZGT010000187.1 GCA_023416875.1 Pseudomonadota bacterium | reverse complement strand
GGCAATCTTTACGAATATTCAAAAGTAGCCACCATCGATATGGCGTTTGCGGATGTCGATATAGGCGTTATTTTGCGCGATGTGGCGGAACGGCTCGCGGCATATCTTGCCGAGCATAACGCGGAGCTGCGGATCAAAGGCCCGCTACCCAGCGTTTTCTGCGACGGCATCCGCGTCTGTGAGGTTTTTGCCAACCTGATCACCAATGCTGTGAAATACAATGATCAACAAGCGAAGTGGGTCGAAGTGGGCGCAAACCTTGCTGGTGGTGTCCCGGTCTTTTTCGTGAAAGACAATGGTATAGGTATACCGCCGCACAATCAGGAGCGTATTTTCGGCATGTTTCAACGATTACATACAGCGGAAGCCTATGAAGGCGGCAGTGGAATTGGTCTTGCGATCGTCAAACGTATCATTGATCGCCACGGCGGACGCATATGGTTAGATTCCCATCCGGGAGAGGGGACAACCTTCTTTTTTACCCTTCGTCCCCCGGCACAGCAATGGCAGGTCGAATCTCTTGACGCATAAACACATCAAAATATTGATCATTGACGATAGCGCAGCTGATCGGCGTATTTACCGGCGTTTTCTGCAGGGGCAGCAGCGATACGAGCTGGAAATATTCGAAGAGGCGTCGGCGCAGCAGGGGTTTGAACGCTGCCTCACGGTGAAACCGGATTTGGTGATCATGGATTATCGTTTGCCAGACCTGGACGGGCTTTCCCTGTTGGAGCAGGTTCAGGCGAAAATGCGCGTGCCGGTGATTTTTGTTACCGGCAAACCGGAAGCGCTGCTGGTCAGCGAGGCGTATCGCAGAGGCGCAGTGAAGTATCTTTCGAAAGACACGATCACCTCTGCCTCCATTCAGGAAGCGCTGGTTGACGCATTGGAACTGAGTTGATGACGGGTATCAGTTGGAAGTGAATCACAACATGAATGAAGTGGACGATAAAAAAAGTTCGAGAAAGAAAAAATCCAGAGATATTCGGTTTGTGGTGGGTATTGGATCCTCAGCCGGTGGCCTGGAGGCGCTGCGAGCGCTGTTTGGCGCCCTGCATGATGAGGTTCCCATGGCATTCGTTGTGGTGCAGCACCTGGCGCCGAGCCATAAAAGCCGCTTGGTGGAAATTCTGGCGCAGTCTACTGACCTCAAGGTGAAAGAGGTGGAGGACGGTGAAAAACCTGAAAACAAGGTTATCTATATCACGCCGCCCAATGCTGATATTTATTTGGAAGAGGGCAAGTTGCGGTTGATGGAGCCGCATCTCAAAATCGGCCCCAAGCCCTCGGTGGATTATTTTTTCCGCTCTCTCGCCGAAAATTTCGGACCTGCTTCAATCGGTATTATTCTCTCTGGCACTGGCTCTGACGGTGCTCATGGTGTGCGCGCGATCAAAGCGGCCGGTGGCTTTACCATCTGCCAAAAATCCAGTACCGCCAAATACAACGGTATGCCCAAGGCCGCCAAACACACTGGGGCGGTTGATCTGGAATTAAGTCCAGAGGAAATCGCCAAGGAGCTGTCGCGCTTCGGCAAAATTTCCCCGCAGGCCCGCCGCGAGAGAATCAATCCGGTGGCGGAAGATCATTTTGAACGCATCTTCGCCATTCTGGAGCGGGACAAAGGCGCCTGCTTTGCCAACTACAAACCCTCCACAGTGCGTCGTCGTGTCGAGCGGCGCATTATTGCCACACGCTGTTCGACGGTGGAGGAATATGCCAATTTCCTGCGGGAGAATCCTGAGGAATCCAATAATCTGTTCCAGGATATCCTGATTTCAGTGACCTCATTTTTCCGTGATCCCGAAGCGTTTGAGACGCTGGAAAAATATATTGATGAAAAGGTCAACAACAAACGGTCGGGGGAGAGTTTCCGCTGTTGGGTGGTAGGGTGCGCGACGGGGGAGGAACCCTACTCGATTGCCATGCTCGTATCCGAGGCGATAGAGCGCCACGGGAAAAACATCGGTTTGCAAATCTTCGCCACGGATCTGGATGAAGTCGCTCTGGATGTTGCCCGCCGCGGTTGCTATTCCCGCGGCAGCTTCGACAAGTTCCCGCAGCACCTGCGCGAAAAATACTTTGTTGCCTTTGAAGAACAATTGCAGATTCGAGCATCGTTGCGCGATCAGATCGTATTTGCCCGCCACAACGTCATCGAAGACCCGCCGTTTCTTAATACGGATCTGGTGTCCTGTCGCAATGTACTGATTTACTTCAATCAGAGCTTGCAGGAAAAAGTCTTCAGAACCTTGTGCTACTCATTGGGTAAAGGCGGCATTTTATTTTTGGGCCGCTCAGAAGCTGTGTCGGGCTCGGCGGCGGAGCTGTTTCAAGTGCAGGACAAGGACGCGCGAATCTATTTCTCCATGAAAGAACGCGGCCGAGCGACTCTGCCGAGCAACCGGGTCACGGCATTTGACTCCGCGAACTACATTGCCAGAACCCGTGAAGAACGCGCCGAGGAAGCCGGGATGGATTTGTTTCACTCGATGATTGTTAACTTCGCCCCTGACTCGCTGATTGTCGATGATGACCACAAAGTGAAACATGTCTACGGCAAGGCCAACGAATACCTTACCTTCCCCAATGGCGAAGCCACATTTAATGTCACCAAATTACTGATCGGCGATTTGGGGCAGGAGTTGTCGTCGCTGTTGTACCGCGTGGTGAAAAACCAATCTCTGGTGCAAGGTAAAAAGCATGAGCTGCGCCGCAACGGCGACATACATTTGGTACAGATGACTGTGGCTCCGCTGATGGGTAGTGACAGCATCAAGCAATATCTGGTTTCCTTCCAAAGCACCTCGGGGCGGATGCCGGTGAATGATACGCGGGATATTTACGCTGCTGGCCTGGCGCCCGAGGAACAGATCAAAGAATTGGAAAAAGAACTGTATTCGGTGAAGGAACAATTGCAGTCGGTGATGGAGGAGCATCAGGCGACCAATGAAGAATTGCAGTCTCTCAACGAGGAGTTGCAATCGGCCAATGAAGAGCTGCAATCTTCCAATGAAGAACTGGAAACGACTAATGAGGAATTGCAGTCGTCCAACGAAGAGTTGACGACTTTAAATCAGGAGCTCAACGTCAAATCCTCGGAGTTGCAGCTTTTATATAATCGCCATCAAGCCATTCAGGACGCGATTGCGTATCCGTTGCTGATCATCGACGACAAAATAAATGTACTCGATTTCAACCCATCCGCACGCCATTTGCTGCGGATGAGCGATGCCGATATAGGTTCGCAGCTTCGCTCCGTGCCGACGCCAATCGATATGACAGAGGTCAATAACGCCGTCGTCAAAGCGTTGCGTGAGCAGAAAAATAGTCGTTTTCAATTTCAATCCAAGGATCGCGCCTTCGAAATACAGGTGCAGATTTTCCTCGGTGAAAAGGATGCTGTTGCCGGCGCGGTGGTGAGCTTTATCGACAATACTGAAATCACTATGGCGTTGGAAGAATCGCGAGTGATGAAAAGCCGCTTAGCCAGCATTATCGACAACACTCCCGCCATGGTGAGTATGAAGGACCTTTCGGGGGTTTACATATTTGCCAACAATCGCTTCTGCGAAGTGACAGGTCACCAGCTTGAAGATGTGATGGGCAGCACCGACGACGAATTATTTGGCAAGGAAGTCGCCAGCCAAATTCGCGAAAAAGACTTTGAGGTATTAAAACGAGAAACGGCTCTGCAGTTTGAAGAGAGCTACGATATCGACGGCCAGACGCGGGTTTGGACGTCCTCGAAATTCACGCTGTTTAACGCCCGCAACCGCCCGTATTCGGTCTGTACCATTTCTTTGGATATTACCGAGCGAGCGGTGCGCGAGCGGCAGCTGGAGCTGTTCCGTCAGGCGATCGCCTCCGCTAATAGCGGCACGGTGATTTTGGAAGACCAGGGCGAAGGGTTTGTCATTTCTTTTTGCTCCCAGCAGTTTGCCGAATTATTGGGTTTCCAAGTCGCCGATTTTATCGGCTGCAATCTCGCTGAATTCTTTAAACGTATTGGCGTTCCTGCCAAAACGCGCTCCTATGTAGAAATTGCCGCTGCGCTGGAAGCCGGGCGGGAGATGGTCCTGAGCTTTGTTGCTGCGGCGTCAGACAGGCGGGAACTCACTTTCGAATTGCGCAGCGCACGGGTCCAGTCGCGCACCGATCAACGTGCCTACGTGATACTGTCGATTTTCGATGTGAGTGAACGCCTTAAGGATCAACAGATTATTCTGTCGCAGCAGGAGGAGTTGTCGCGCTACTCCCGGTTCTCAGCGCTGGGCGAAATTGCTGCGGGAATTTCCCATGAGATCAATACACCGTTGAATGTGATCACTGCCAATACGGATATTTTGAAGCGCGCTGTGCAGATGCATAAATTGACAGACGAGCGTGTATTGCAATCGGCCGATGACATAGAACGCATGGCCAAAGGAATTTCAAATATTGTGCGCGGTCTCAAATCGGTCGCCGGCATAGATCCAGGGAATGTGGAGCAGGCGAGCATGCAGAAGCTGATTCAGGA
>JAEZGT010000173.1 GCA_023416875.1 Pseudomonadota bacterium | reverse complement strand
TGGATTTTAAAAAGGCGTGCAGCGAGCAGGAAGTTCGCTGGATTAAAGCCGCATTGCAGAAGGCGAAATTTAATCAAAAAGATGCCGCCCAACTGCTCGGGCTGACGTACCATCAACTGCGCGCGCTGCTGCGCAAATATCAACTGATTCAGAAAGTGGAGTGATGAAGGCGGTTTAACCGCCTTCATTTGGTGCTCAGTGCGCCAGACAAAAGCCTTCTGTCGCGGTTGTGTGTACTGTAGACGTCATCCCGTCACTTAAATCGGGGACCTTGCGCTTATCTTCCTGCAAGGTTTGGCCATTGGCCACCACCTGCTCAGAATAAAAAACAATTGCGGCTGTGGTAGCCGCCACCACTAGTGCTGTAAAGGTTTTGTGAGATTTCTCCACTAACATTGCCTATCCCCCTAAAATCAATATTGGCCGTAATCCTCCGCTTCCGCATTACTTCATGTTTCACGCATACACGCTTTTGCAGAACTCCAACCGGCTGCTCATCCCTTCCGGCGGAAACCTTCTAGCAACCCATATTCCAATCAGGCGAGGTCGATAAAACAAACACATAGGTGCGCGAGCAGAGAAATTTCCTTCAGCGCTGTAAGCATTACAAGTTATCGAGGCAAAAAATGCTTGAAGCTAAGAATGAATTGTCGAAATGATAAAGAAAACGCAACTCAATGCGCCAAGACGTGTTTTTTTAACGCGCAAATCACTGACTACAAAGTAAAAATGCTGAACAAATGAAGCGTGGCACAGCCTTTGCGTCGAGGGTTTTACCTTACGGCTTATTCAAGCCTGGGTAGCAGGGATCTATTCACGTTGATTAACCCAAAATAATTGGAGAAAAATTATGAAACGTTTCATTTCCTTACGCAGCTCGCTGGCTTGTGCCATTAGCGCAGCCGTGCTTTTCAACGCCGTCCCTTCAATTGCAGCAGACGATTCTGCCGGCAGCACAATCAACCAAACTACTCCGGTTGACGCTACGCAGCGGGACCACAATATCTCTCAACCAAATTCATTTGGCGAAGATCCAGCTCAACGCAGCGACAGCATGGAAAATCGCACCAGCTCCGACGACTCCTATCCTGCCGGCCGCGATACCACCGATAATCAATCTGGTATCGTCGGCACAGATCAGTCCTCCGACAGCACCCGCGGCGCCTTGACTAATAGCGCCGACGGCAGCCAGCAAATTCAGCTCAGCACGGGTGAAAACCAGCTGCAACCTGTAGCCGCCCGTTCTCTGGTAGACCGCAAAGTGGTCAACTTGCAAAACAAAGCCATCGGCGAAGTTGAGGAAGTTGTAAACGGTCCCAACGGGATTGCCGCTCTTGTTGTGGAGGCCGGCGGAATAATGGGGATTGGCGAAAAAGAAGTATTGATTCCCCTGGATGAAATCCGGCTGTCCGGCAACCAATTGATTTGGGAGTCACAGATGGATGCCTCTCAACTGAAGGATTCTCAGCAATATCGTTATGAAGAAGATCGTTATAGCACCGTCTCTGACGATTAATTGACAAGCAAACGGGGCCTATTGGCCCCGCTTTAATATTTCATTATTTTAAATATTTTTAAAAAAGAAAAAGCACCCGACTGGGTGCTTCAAATGGTGGATTCTGGTTCAGATTTTCGCTTCCAGTCGTCCGCTGAAAGAAGCGGAAATCCTTATCGTCAGTCGCCAAGGAAAACATCAATGAATCCCTTTTCCTTTTGCCGGCAGGCCACCATTTCGCAAGTGTGCCTAGAATTTTGTGAATCCACTGCCCCATCCTCTGGAGCGCAAATGCGTCTAGTTTATCGATCCGCTTCTTCCTCAATTTCGGATCCAACCTTCTCTACATCTTTGCCGAAGCCCTCCATGGTGTTGCAGCCGGACAACGTGAATAATGTGAACAAGCTTACAAATATGCCTACAAACAAGCTTTTCATCTGCCTCTTCCTCTTCAGTTGTTGTTATACCCGGAACCCCGTCGTCGGGGCGTCAAGGTCTCCAGCCTTACGCAATTAGTGTGCCTGATTAAAAATCACGGATTTTGACTAAATCGCAGCCAGATCAGGCACAATTCGGCAAAAAATTACCAAGGGTCTGGGAGAATTTTGCAAGCTTTTGTAAAACAGAACGCGGATCATCTACATTCATTACACGCAACAAACTCAACTAACAATAAAAAAGCCTGGACCGCATAACCCGGCTCGTTTGCCGGAGCGAAGGGCAGTGCTAGACTCAAGAATGACCACCTTTTCTATTAGCCTGTTAAGCGGGGTATGCCTGCACCACTAGGCGCTGTCCCTGCTCGATCTGGCGAAGATTTATCCAACAATAATGCAGCCATCGAGGAGTAAAACGTGAACGATAATAAAAATGCTGAAACCTATTGGCGCGCCAACCTGCGCCTGATCCTGGGGTGCCTGGTGGTATGGGCACTGGTGTCCTACGGATTCGCCATTCTCCTGCGGCCACTGCTGGCTGGCATCACTATCGGTGGAACCGATCTCGGTTTCTGGTTTGCCCAGCAGGGCTCCATCCTGACCTTCATCGCCTTGATCTTCTTTTACTCCTGGAGAATGAACAAGTTGGATAAACAGTTCGGCGTGGAAGAGGAATAAGCCCATGAGCCAATTTGCCATTAACCTGCTCTTCGTCGGCGGGTCATTCGCGCTGTACATCGCCATCGCTATCTGGACTCGCGCCGGATCCACCAAAGAATTCTATGTCGCCGGTGGCGGCGTCCACCCTGTCGTCAACGGCATGGCCACCGCCGCCGACTGGATGTCTGCGGCCTCCTTCATTTCCATGGCCGGTATTATTTCCGCCGCAGGCTACGGCAGCTCCACCTATCTAATGGGCTGGACAGGCGGCTACGTTCTGCTCGCCATGCTACTAGCGCCCTATCTGCGCAAGTTCGGCAAATTCACCGTACCGCAATTTATCGGCGACCGGTTCTATAGCTCGGGCGCGCGCTTAACGGCGGTGGTGTGTTTGATCGTGATCTCCGTGACTTACGTAATCGGCCAAATGACCGGTGCCGGTGTGGCGTTTTCCCGCTTTTTAGAAGTGAGCAGTACGACGGGATTGATCATCGCCGCGGTGGTGGTGTTTTTCTACGCAGTACTCGGTGGCATGAAAGGCATTACCTACACCCAAGTCGCCCAGTACATCGTATTGATCATCGCTTATACGATCCCGGCGGTATTTATCTCGCTGCAACTGACGGGCAATCCGATTCCGCCACTCGGGTTGTTTTCGGATCACACCCAATCGGGCGTACCACTGCTCACCAAACTCGACAGCGTAGTCCGCGAATTGGGCTTCCAGGATTACACCGCAGATGTGCCCAATAAATTGAATATGACTCTACTGACCCTGTCATTGATGATCGGTACCGCAGGCCTGCCGCACGTAATCATTCGCTTTTTCACCGTACCTAAAGTCGCCGATGCGCGCTGGTCCGCCGGTTGGGCGCTGGTGTTTATCGCATTGCTGTATCTGTCCGCTCCTGCTGTCGCGGCCATGGCACGGTTGAATCTACTCACCACGATTTACCCCAACGGCGGCGAACAAGCAGCCATTCAG
>JAEZGT010000132.1 GCA_023416875.1 Pseudomonadota bacterium | reverse complement strand
TTCATACGCAGCGAAGAGGCCGCGTCAATCCAGTAGCCCTGCCAGCCCGCAGCGCGCAATTTGTCGATAACCGCAGTCGTGTAATCGCCACCCTGACAGGAAATAATCGCGTCCATCGCTTTCAGCGACTCTATGTCATAGGCATCTTTCAGCGGTGCGACGGGCTTGCCAACATCCGGGCCGGCGCCACCGACATTAGAAGTAGTGAAAAACACCGGCTCGATCTCGGCGAAATCGTTTTCTTCGCGCATCCGCCCCATCAGGACAGAGCCCACCATCCCGCGCCAACCAACAAAACCTACTTGCATCATTTTCGTAACCCTATATTTGCTGAATCAGTTTTCCAACGCCGCAACCACGGCATCGCCCATGGCAACAGTCCCCACCTTGCGCATACCTTCGCTGTAGATATCCGCTGTGCGATATCCCTGGTCGAGCACCTTGCCCACTGCCGCGTCAATCGCATCGGCGGCTTCTTTTTGTCCGAGCGAATAGCGCAGCAACATGGAGGCGGACAAAATCGTGGCGAGGGGGTTGGCGACACCCTGCCCTGCGATATCCGGAGCCGAACCGTGTACAGGTTCATACAGACCGCGGCTTTCTTTGTTGAGCGAGGCGGATGGCAACATACCGATGGATCCAGTGAGCATTGCTGCAGCATCCGACAAAATATCGCCGAACATGTTACCCGTGACGATCACATCAAACTGCTTGGGCGCGCGCACCAATTGCATAGCCGCGTTATCTACATACATATGGGACAACTGGACATCAGGATATTCTGGAGCCAAGCGATCCATCACCTCGCGCCACAAAACGGTAACTTCCAATACGTTGGCCTTGTCGACCGAACAAAGCTTGGACCCGCGCTTACGCGCCATCTCAAATGCTGTGCGGCCGATGCGCTCGATCTCGTGTTCAGCATAGACGTAAGTGTTAAAGCCCTGACGCTCGCCGTTTTCCAAGGTGCGTATACCGCGCGGCTGCCCGAAATAAATACCGCCAGTCAACTCCCGCACGATCAAAATATCCAGGCCCGCCACCACTTCTTTTTTCAACGTGGAAGCATCAGCCAATTGCGGGTACAAAATCGCCGGGCGCAGATTGGCGTAGAGACCGAGGTCATAGCGCAGACGCAACAGGCCTTTTTCCGGCCGCCGTGCCGATTCGAAGTGATCCCATTTGGGACCGCCGACAGAACCCATCAAAATGGCGTCGGCAGAACGGCAGCGCTCAAGAGTGGAATCTGCCAGCGGCACACCGTATTCATCCAGAGCGCTACCGCCAATCAGATCGTTTTCAAATACCAGATCAAGCCCAAACAGTGCGTCCGCTTTTTCCAGTACCTTGCGCGCTTCGGCCACAATTTCCGGGCCTATACCATCGCCCGGCAACAAGATAATTTTTTTCGCCATGTGTCGTGTAGTCTCCGATTATGCAACTGTGCCGAAAAGCCAGGGCGCGCTCTGCCGCCGCTTGGCCTCGTATGCCTTGATGTGTTCTGCGTCTTGCAGAGTAAGTCCGATGTCGTCCAGACCGTTCAAAAGACAGTGTTTACGGAATGCGTCCACTTCAAATGAATGACTCTCACCACTGGGTCTGAGAACCAACTGTTTTTCCAAATCCACAGTGAGCTGATAACCCTCCTGGGCATACATTTCTGTAAACAACTCCGAGACCACGTCAGCAGGCAAAATCACCGGCAGCAAACCGTTTTTGAAACAGTTATTGAAAAAGATGTCGGCGAAGCTCGGGGCGATGATGCAGCGGAAGCCATATTCATCCAGCGCCCAAGGGGCGTGCTCACGGCTAGAACCGCAGCCAAAATTCTCCCGCGCCAGCAGAATTGTCGCCCCTTGATAACGGGGAAAATTCAGCGGGAATTCGGGATTGAGCGGGCGCGAGCTGTTGTCTTTGCCCGGCTCGCCTTTGTCCAGATATCGCAGTTCATCAAACGCATTGGCACCAAAGCCAGTGCGCGCGATGGACTTCAGAAACTGTTTAGGAATGATCAAATCCGTGTCGACGTTGGCGCGATCCATGGGCGCGGCAAGGCCGGTAACGCGTGTAAAACTCTTCATAACCTGTTCCTCACTGACCTTCGGCAAGCTGCCGAACATCGACAAAGTGCCCTGCTATCGCCGCACCCGCCGCCATCGCCGGACTTACCAGATGCGTGCGTCCGCCATAGCCCTGACGACCTTCGAAATTACGGTTCGAGGTGGATGCGCAGCGCTCACCCGGCTCAAGTCGATCCGCATTCATGGCCAAACACATGGAGCAGCCTGGCTCACGCCATTCAAATCCGGCTTCGCGGAAAATCGCATCCAAACCTTCCGCTTCCGCCTGAGCTTTCACCTCGCCCGAACCTGGCACCACCATGGCGAGGGCCACTGACGGCGCCTTGCGGCGACCGCGTACGACTTCAGCAGCGCTGCGGATATCCTCAATGCGGGAATTGGTGCAGGAGCCAATAAATACTTTATCGACTGGAATTTCGGTTATAGGTTGGCCAGCGCGCAACCCCATGTAATCCAATGCCCGCTCGATACTGGATTTTTTTACGGGGTCGGATTCTTTTGCAGGATCTGGCACATCGCCCGATACCGGCAGAACCATTTCTGGAGAAGTCCCCCAGGTCACTTGTGGTTGAATATCGGCGCCATTGATGCGTACAACACGATCAAATTGCGCATCCGCGTCACTGTGCAGGCCGCGCCATTCGGCCACTGCCTGATCCCAAACAGCTCCCTTGGGCGCAAACGGTTTGTCTTTGACATAAGCAAGGGTAATGTCATCGACCGCCACCATGCCGGCACGGGCGCCCGCTTCGATGGCCATGTTGCAAACGGTCAAACGACCTTCCATAGACATATTGCGGAAGGCTTCGCCACCAAATTCAATGGCGTAACCCGTACCGCCGGCAGTGCCGATTTCACCGATGATCGCCAATACCACGTCCTTCGGCGTCACGCCTGCGCCGAGCTTGCCGTCGACCTGGACCAACATGTTTTTCATTTTTTTGGCAACCAGACACTGAGTCGCCATCACGTGTTCCACTTCACTGGTGCCTATACCGAACGCCAAAGCGCCCAACGCACCGTTGGTGGAGGTGTGGGAGTCACCGCAAACGATCGTCATGCCGGGCAAACAGGCGCCGGTTTCGGGGCCAATGACGTGCACGATACCCTGGCGGCGGGCGTTGATTTTGAATTCGAGGATGCCGAGTTCGTCGCAGGTGTCATCCAGTGTCTGGACTTGAATTTTGGATATGGGATCGGCGATGCCATCCACGCCCGAGGCGCGCTCAGTGCGGGTGGTCGGAACATTGTGATCGGGCGTGGCCACGATACTGTCGATCCGCCAGGGTTTGCGGCCGGCCAAGCGCAGACCTTCAAATGCCTGAGGTGAAGTCACCTCATGCACTATGTGACGATCAATATAAATAAGCGCCGACCCGTCGTCGCGCTCGAGTACAAGATGGTTGCGCCACAACTTGTCGTAAAGGGTCAATCCGGCCATGCGGCATTTCTCCAGTGAACAAAAAATCTAGTCGACAAATTTATACTCTTAGCTAGAATAACTCCAATTCATTATTTTTATGTTTTGAATTCCAAATAGGAATCGAAGACAAAAAATGGATCTAGATAACCTTAAAGCCTTTATCAGCGTGGCCCGCCGACGATCGTTTTCTTTGGCTTCAGAAGACCTGTTTATTACTCAGCCAGCAGTGAGTAAGCGGGTCGCTGCGCTTGAAACGCAGATCGGTGCGGCGCTGTTTGACCGCATCGGTAAAAACATTCATCTGACCCAAGCCGGCAAAATACTACTGCCAAGGGCTGAGCAGATTGTTCGGCAACTGGAAGAGGCCCGCCAGGTGATCGCCGACCTCTCCGGCGATGTGCGGGGGGAACTCCGGGTAGCGACAAGCCACCACTTGGGACTTCATAAACTGCCGCCAGTATTGCGGGCTTTTGCCTCCACCTACCCTAACGTCAATTTAAAATTCGAGTTTCTGGACTCCGAAGTCGCACTGGAACGAGTCCAGCGCGGTTTATGTGAACTCGCTGTGGTTACTCTCGCGCCGGACCCGGTCGAACAATTGGAATTTGAAGTACTGTGGCAGGATAAACTGAGATTTGTGACCAGTTTGAATTCCGAGCTGCCGAGCAATACCAACATGATTACATTGAGTGAATCGCCGGCAATATTGCCGGACTTGAGCACCTATACCGGTCGGCTGGTTAAACGCTGTTTTGATGAGCGCCATTTACCCATTTCAATCAACATGACGACTAATTATCTGGAAACCATAAAAATGATGGTTTCTGTCGGCCTTGGTTGGAGTGTGCTGCCAGAATCCATGCTGGATGACAGCATCCGGCTACTACGTCTGGGTGGTGTCTCGCTGACCCGTGATTTAGGCGTAGCCCGCCACCACAAGCGGCAGCTCAGCAACGCCGCAGAGGCTTTTTATGATGAGTTACGCGCCAATCGTGTATTACCGTCGGCTAACAGTGAGCGGGAATGAGCATTTCTCTGCTATATAACCCGTTATCTCCTGGTCGCCTATTTACCAGCGGCTATGGCAACCTCTAGCGAGAGCCTAACCATGAAAAAGATAATATTTGCCCTTCTGTGCAGCAGTGTCGCAACACCTGTTTGGTGCGATGCTCTTGGTTTCCAGGCAGGCGCCGGCCAGTGGTATATCAATTTAAAAGGCGATGTGGGACAAAACGGCTCCTCTACCACCCTCGACGATCTCGGCTTCGATGATGAGACCAGTAATATCTTCTGGGCCCAATTCGAACACCCCATTCCAATCATCCCCAATATTCGGGTGATGCACAGCTCCATTTCTTCCTCAGAAACATCCACCACCTCTCAGCGCTTCACCATTGGGGGCATCATGATTGATGCTCAGGTACGAGTGCTTACAGAGATGGACCTTTCCCATACCGACGCCACCTTCTATTACGAAATCCTCGATAACTGGGTGACTTTCGATATCGGCATCACCGCGCGTCAAATGGGGGGTTATATAGAAGTTCAGAGCGAGGTGACTCAGAGGGCGCGAGCCGAACTTGAAGGCGTGCTGCCCATGGGATACGTGAATTTACAACTGGATTTTCCACGCTCCGGCTGGAGTATCGGCAGCACTGCTAACGCCATCAGTTACCGCGGTGACAAAGTTACCGATTTGACCGGTAGGATCGGTTATGCCTTTGAAGTGACACCTTTGATGGATATAGGAGTAAACGTCGGTTATCGCACCATGAGCATATTGGCCAAGGAGTTTGATGACCTATATGCGGATGCGACTATTTCCGGCTCATATGCGGAACTGATTATCCGGTTTTAATCCAGCAACCGTCACAACTGCCGGAAAGGCGTCCAACTCAGCGCGACCCGCGTTTGATAGCGCGAGTGTCATCCGCTACTTCGTGGTCGCTGTGACTGTTTGCAAGACCGTCAACCCCTTGGTCAATAGATTGCGCGTTACGCAACGCTGTCGCCATAGCTTCGGACTGACCAGCTTCAAGCAGCTCAAAGGTTGCGCGATGCCAACGCGCAGCCGCTTGGGCCTGATAAAACGTCAAATGCTGGGCCTTACTTTCTGTAGCCCGCTCCCAGCGCTCCAAAGTCTGCGCCAGCTCTGCTGCGGCTTGCCAGGAATTTGCCGAAGCCGCCGCCGCCCCAGCAAGATGACGCAAATCAGCCGTGTATTCGAATACCGCGCCAGCAAGTCGTGCAACTTTAAACGCCAGTGCGCGATATGCCTTGCGCTCACGATCAGCCTCGCTGATCTCCGCCTTCTGCCACAACTCTCCGCTGTAAGTGCGCAATGCTTGTGCGCGCTGATCTATCGAATGCGCAAAATCACTCAGAGCTTCAGTGCGCTCCTTGTCCTGTCCTAGGCGTCTATAAATCGCATCCGCCTGTCGCTGCAGCTGATAGAGCCGCTCTATATCCCGTTCCAACAGGCTGGCGACTTGTACCGCATCGCCATACTGCTTAGCGCGTTCACGAGCTTTGAGCACGTTAAACGAATCATCCAGCGACCAGTTTTGTGTGGCGATCAGCTTGATGGTAATAGCGATATCGTCGTTTTCGACTACAACGGATTTTTTATCCGGTTGGATGGATGTAGCCACGGGAAATCCCTGTGGGCCGTGCAAACCGCAAAAGCTCTTGGGCAGTCCCTGGTTGGCCAAGCAGTCTTCGACGACCTTGGCTTCGCGGGTTTCGCAGACACTGCGCCATTGGCTATCGGTAATGGACTCGCAATCGCAATCCACTAGCGGGCAGGATTTAGTGTCGGCAGCAACCGCCGCAAACGATATAAGAGGTAGCACCAAAATGGTGGCGAGAAGATGTGCTTTCATGGCTTTACCTTATGATTATGCTGCACAAGCGAAAGACTCCCTCTGATACGAACGTATTAGAATCTCCCCGAGATTACACTCGCAAAAAGCCAACCACAACCTGAAAACGAGAACCGCTTCAAATCAAATTCAGAAAAAAGTATCAAAAACTGCCAAGAATTACCGCTTATATCCAGCAGAGTTGATTGCCCACTACTCAGATTACAGATCCGGGAATAACCGGAACGGAAAGCGCCACATCGCTGTTCTGGCCGCGGTGACGCAAAGCGTGATCCACCAGCACCAGCGCCATCATCGCTTCCGCAATCGGAGTGGCGCGGATGCCAACGCAGGGGTCGTGCCTGCCGGTGGTGACGACTTCCACCGGATTCCCATTGACGTCCACGCTTCTGCCGGGAATACGCAGGCTTGAGG